>NZ_JBDWYG010000068.1:0-54839 GCF_039982535.1 Aliiglaciecola sp. | reverse complement strand
TCCGATACCCCTTATTATCATTGTGTATCTCGCTGTGTTCGGCGCGCTTATTTGTGTGGAGAAGATAAACTAACAGGGAAAAGCTATGAGCATCGTCGTCAGTGGGTAGAGGACAGGTTGCTATTTTTAACCACCGTATTTTCCATTGAAGTCTGTGCCTATGCGGTGATGAGTAATCACACCCATGTGGTGTTACATGTGAATTCAGACAAAGCTAAACACTGGACAGATAAAGATATTGCGCAGCGGTGGCATAAGCTTCACAAGGGCACCTTGCTCTTGCAAAGGTTCGCCTCAAAAGAAGCTCCAGAGTTCACCGACACTGAACAAATCACGTTATATTCAACCTTGTCAGTCTATCGAAGCCGATTAACCGATATTAGCTGGTTTATGCGAGAATTGAATGAGCCGATTGCTCGACAAGCGAACCAGGAAGACGACTGTACCGGTCACTTTTGGGAAGGACGATTCAAATCACAAGCACTGTTAGATGAACATGCCTTAGCAGCCTGTATGGTGTATGTGGATTTAAACCCTATACGAGCAAAAATGGCAACAACCCCAGAGTCTTCTAATCACACCAGTATTAAACGCCGTATTCATGATTTCAAAAAAGGGTTTCAACCATCTACATTGATGCCCTTTGTTGGCAACCCAAAAGAGCCACAACCGCAGGGGTTAACGTTGGATTTAATCGAATATATGAAATTGGTTGACCTATCTGGTCGCAGCCTTAATCCTGATAAACGAGGGGCGATTAATATAGGGGAATCACCCATTTTGCAGCGTTTAGGATTAGATGAACACACCTGGCAAGATATGTTTTTAACGTTTGAAACTAATTTTAGTGTGGCTGCTGGACAAACAGACACTCTAAAACGCTACAAGCGAAAACGGCGGCAAAAGAGTTCATTGGGCTAACCTCGTCCCTTTATTCACTTTTACATTTCAATTGTTTCTTTGCACAAGAGATATGCCTCCCCCTGCACTAAATTCACCTCTATGATGGTAATTCGAAACAAATAGATGATTACCAGATGTATTTAATAATAATAGAAGAGCACTAAAATCATTCATCAACCTCCGATTCAAATTATAGGCCCCAATGTCCACTAATTAAAAGATGCCTGTCTATGACTTCAAAAGGTGCCTGTCCACGATTTAAGATTCCGAAAATCTATGGGGTCAGAGCCGTTGATTTATCGCCCCCCGCAAAATCAGTGGGATCTGACCCCGCAGGTTTTCCGGGGGGTGATTCCAAGAATTCCTAGTATCTTATAAAATTACTATCCACATTTTAGTTCCCAAATATACGTTGGGCATGGGTAATTAGGCCTGATGTAACGCTACCAAAATGGTTACCAATGACAATCTCAGTATCGGGGAACATAGAACTTATCCATTGTTTAATGACGGGGGAAATTGCAGTACCGCCGGTTACAAAAATGGTGTCGGGTTTAGCGCCTGACTGCAGTAAAGACTCATTCACGATAGACTCAATTTGCTTTAATTCACCACTGATAGCGTCACCTAGTTGATCCCTACTAACTGAGATTTGTAAATTTGATTCAATATAATCGAGGTTAACCTCGGTCAAATTTTTGGTTGAAAGTGCTATTTTGGTTAATTCAGAACTCTTATTTAATTTGAGTCCTAGTTTGTCGTCACGCAACTTTTTTAATCGCTCGATTCTATTATCCAAAGACATATAACAATATCGTTGCAATTCCACACCGGTTCTATTTGAATTAAACTCACGCTGCGCAGCAACATCATTTACGCACACTGCCTGTCTGAATAATGTTGGAGGAATTGGCAGGTCATTAGTTAATATAATATCTTTACCAAAGTGCGGCATGATCCCCATTAGCGCTAGTTTGTTGTCAATATCAATGCCCCCTATCCGTTTTCCTGAGCAACCAAGAATATTGCTCTCTCGAATATCGCTGTTGATATAACTAGGCCCTAGTTTAACCACCGAACAGTCTGTTGTACCGCCACCTAAATCAATAATAAGCACCACCTTATCTTGACTTAACTGTCTTTCATAATCATAGGCTGCGGCAAGTGGCTCCATTAAAAATTCAATATCTTTAAAACCTACTTTTTTTGCCGCTGAGGTAAGAATGCTTAGGGCTTGACTATTTCCATCTTTTTCTTGTAAACCATGAAAATTAACGGGCCTGCCAATAACAACACTCTCCAGCTCAATACCCTTTATGTATTCAGATTCTTCTTTGATAAACGCCAGCATTTTCTCAATAACTGATGCAAATATGCCTTGCTGAGCTTTGGTGATTTTTGCACCTAAAAAAGATTTAGGAGACTTAATGTAAAAGCCATTTTCAGGATTAATAATGTGCGCTAATTCCGCTTCTCGACCAATAATAATATCGTCGCTCAACGCCAGCGCTTCCATTACGGTTTGCATACGTTGATTAGTTTTAGCATCTTCGCGATTTTCAGCTCTGATTACTTTGCGAAAAATATTGATAAGCTCTGCATCGGTGAAAACCCGCGCGTCTGTTTCACTTTTAGCTCTTTGAGTTTGTGCCGCTTTTTCTGCTTTCACACGAGCTAATAAATCTGTCTCTGAAACTTTTTCTGGCTTAATCACCCCATGCTCTAAAAATACACAAGAAGGTATTGTGGTTTCGCCATCTTCAAGGGGAATAAGAACAGGTTCATTTTGTTCTATTATACCAATGGAACAATTAGAGGTACCAAAATCTAACCCTGCGAACATTTTATTCTCTCTATCTTTACTGTTTAATTTCACTCGATACTCATTAAATTCAACCCCAAAATTAGCCAACTAATCACACTGAAGTAAAAAGCATTATTTTTGCTAATCGGGTCATTATTTGTTGCTGAAAAGTTGGATTTTATAAAAACGTAGGTTTGAGTATTGGCATAATCCCCCAGCGCCGATAGTGAGAAACGACCAAATGAATACGAAATCAGCGGAGTCTGACCCCGCAGGTTATGTGCCTGTCCAAAACTTTGATAACTTCGATCATCACTTCCCAGACTTTCCATCTTTACTAAACACCCAATAAACAAAAAAGGCCCCAGCGTAATTCGCTAGGGCCTTTCTTTTTATTTGGCGGAGAGAGAGGGATTCGAACCCTCGTTAGGTTTAACCCTAAACACACTTTCCAGGCGTGCGCCTTCAGCCACTCAGCCACCTCTCCAAATTCTTCACCGTTTTCGATATAAAATGTAAACATTAACATCGGCGTGCGCGTTATCCAAGTATTTTACTTGCCGTCACTTTCAGACGGGTGCGTATGTTAGGGAAATACGCGCCTGTAAGCAAGCAGAAAAAGCAATAAAATGCTGTTTGTCCCCTTATTTATCGCACTTCATAGGTTGAATATCTGTTTGTTGGTGAATACTTGTTCAACCTGCGGGGAGCTGAATTTTTCCATTGATCACCATGATGCAATCCATACCAGCATTATCTGCCGCTTGTTTGCCTATTTTAGTGTCTTCAAAAACCACACATTCTTGTGCACTGAGCCCCATATTCTTAGCCGCTGTCAGAAAAGTCTCGCCATGGGGTTTACCGTGGGTAACATCAGTTGAGGTAACCACGGTTTCTAATCTCTCTAACAATCCGGTTTCCGTTAACATGCGAATAGCATTGGTACGTTCAGAACCTGTACCTACCGCCATTTTTAGCTTGCCTTGATATTTTTTCATAACATCAAAGGTGTCGGTAATTAAGGTTAAGTTGTCATCTAAAGCAAGCCATGCATCACGTTTTTTCTTAGCGACACTATCTAGATCACAATTAAGGCCGTACTTTTCATTCAGTAATTTGGCAATTTCTCTTGTCGGTACACCACCAAGAGAATGTATATATTCTTTGTCGTATGGAATGCCAAAGCTTTCACAAGTTTGCTGCCAGGCTTTGGCGTGAGATCCCATGGAGTCGATGATGGTGCCATCCATATCAAAAACGATTCCTTTGTACTGACTTAAATCAAGCATGGCGTAATCCTATTTGGGTGAATGTAAATTGGTGATAGTAAATATTGAAAATGAAATTTAAATGAAAATACCAGCATGGCTGGCATTTAATATTGATATGCGGGGCTAAAGCACCCGACTACAGATCAAGTTTACCCGTAAAACAAACTCAACCTAGATTCTTGTTGCATGGCCTTTAGGCCATGAATACCGGGCATTAACTTCTAACGCCTCGGGGCTAAAGCCCCGACTACAGGTCAAGCTTACCTGCCAATCGAACTCAACTTAGATTCTTGTAGCATGGTCTTTAGGCCATGAATACCGGGCATTAACTTCTAATGCCTCGGGGCTAAAGCCCCGACTACAGGTCAAGCTTACTTATCAAACGAACCCAACCTAGATTCTTGTAGCATGGCCTTTAGGCCATGAATATCGGGCATTAACACCTAATGCTTCGGGGCTAAAGCACCCGACTACAGGTCAAGCTTACCCGTCAAACGAACTCAACCTAGATTCTTGTAGCATGGCCTTTAGGCCATGAATACCTGGCATTAACATCTAATGCTTCGGGGCTAAAGCACCCGACTACAGGTCAAACTTACTTGTCAAACGAACCCAACCTAGATTCTTGTAGCATGGCCTTTAGGCCATGAAAACTCGGGTAAACAACCCATTCGGGGCTAAAGCCCCGACTACAGTTTAGGCGTTGCCGGCAACTTTCATTTTTAATTCTGCGGCAAAATCGAGCATACGATTTAACGGTACTAGCGCTTTTTGTCGAAGATCTTCATCAACGAAGATTTCATGTCCGTTGTTGTCCATCAATGAATCGTAAACAGCTTTTAAACCATTCATAGCCATCCAAGGACAGTGGGCGCAGCTTTTACAGGTTGCGCCATTGCCAGCGGTTGGTGCCTCATAAAAAGTTTTGTTAGGTGCCAATTGCTGCATTTTATAGAAAATGCCTCTATCAGTAGCGACAATAAACTTTTCGTTATCTAATTTTTGCGAAGCATTGATCAATTGCGTGGTAGAACCCACGGCATCGGCCATATCCACCACACTTGCCGGAGACTCAGGGTGTACCAATATTGCAGCATCAGGGTGTAAATGCTTCATATCATTAAGGGCTTTGGCGGAAAACTCGTCATGGACGATGCACTCCCCTTGCCACATCAACATATCTGCGCCTGTTTGTTTGGCAATATAAGCACCTAAGTGACGATCCGGTCCCCACAGAATTTTTTCACCCATGGCATCCAAGTGTTCGACAATTTCCAATGCAATACTGGACGTCACTACCCAGTCAGCCCTTGCTTTTACCGCTGCAGAGGTATTTGCATAGACCACAACTGTGTGATCTGGGTGGGCGTCACAAAACGCACTAAATTCGTCAATTGGGCAACCTAGGTCCAACGAACACGTTGCGTCTAGTGTGGGCATTAACACGGTTTTTTGTGGGCTGAGAATTTTCGAGGTTTCCCCCATAAACTTCACACCCGCAACAATTAAGGTTTGCGCATCACTATCACGGCCATAGCGGGCCATTTCTAATGAATCTGAAATAAAGCCACCGGTCTCTTCTGCCAGAGCTTGGATCTCAGGATCGGTATAATAATGGGCAACAAGAACGGCGTTTCTTTCAACCAATAAACGTTTAATTTCGTTAGTGTAAAAAGCATTCTGTGTTGCATTTAATACTTCTGGTTTTGCCGGAAATGGGTAATCAATAGAATCTATGCGATTCACCTGCGTCATCATGGTCTCTTATAAACAGGGTTAAGATGTCCGCGTATTATACAATTATTACAAACGAATGAAAAACCCCGTATTTTTTATTCGCGGTATTTTTCTGTTTTATTTTGTTTTAGGCCAAATAACCATCTGGTGATCACTGTCCGTTTTACCAACTCATATCCAATTACGCACCCAAGTGTTGTGCCCAATAAGATAATAAGAAAATCGAAAAGCGTTGGCAGCATATAAGGTTTAATATACCAAGCGATAACCACAATAAGCGTCTGATGGAACATGTACCAAGGCAGCACTGCCCCGTTGGCATAGGTGATCACGTTGGCCGGACGATTTAAGTATTGGCCTGCATATCCCACTAAACTAAAAATCCAAGCCCAAAGATTAACAATAAAAATGGTGCCATAAATGCCACGAACTAAAAGGGAACTCTGATACTGCTCAGCCAACCAGGTAAAAGCACCATTTCTGTCTGCAACAATAAACCCATAACCCAAAATGGCTAAACATAGGAACCCACGGCGCTTGCTAACCACCTTATTCCACCAACCTATTTGTTGGGCGAAGATATAGCCAAATACAAAAATGAAGAAAGACTTAGCATGATTATACCAATCGTTGGTTAGATCATGGGTAGTTGGATAATCGAGGCGCAAGGTTAAATATATCAATAATAGCCCTGCCACTATGCTTATAAAGGCTACAGGGAATGGGATATTTTGAAAAAATCTGGCGCTGATAATTTTTGCTAACAAGGGTCGAAAAGCCAACACAATCAAACTGTAAATCCATAGATAAGGTAAAAACCAAAGATGATTCCAAGTAAGCAAACCAATAATTGACTGATGCTCTTTTAGTAATTCCGTATTAGGGTTGATGTAGGCTAACCAAAACGCTCCGAAACCTTCTTCTATGAGATTTTGCGAACGCGCTTCTACATACACTTGTGGCGCGACAATCACGAACATGCCAAATATTAACGGCACAAATAATCGATTCGTTCTAAGAGCCATTAGACGTTTAATGGAATAGCGTTTTTCGATCAATGACAATGCCATGGCGCTGATAAAAAATAACAACGACATCCGCCACGTGTTGGTTAAAATCATGACTTCTTGTAACCAACGAAAAGTATGTTCGCTTTTAATATGCCAGCCCCAATCCAAAACATAGTACATACCAATGTGGTAAAAAATCAGGATGAAAAAGGCTAAATTTCTGAGCCAATCAATGTCATATCGACGGCTGGCATAGGAATGTGTCATGCTTAAATCTCAAGGTTACCAAATAAATGAGTTGATTTAGCATCAGCCTCAAAACACAATAAAAACAGGGCGCAATGACCAACATAAAGGTGAAAGGGATAAGCGGTGGATATCAGGGATAAACAAAAAACAACGTGGTTTGAAAAATTCGATCAGCATAAGTACCTGTATAGCTATTTACTTATTTCAACCTACTTGTTGCTCAACAATAGTATTAATGCTTCCAGTGTTTGGATGGAACATACTCGCTCTAACGATGTGCAAATTCAAATGTGGGAACCTTATGTTTGGGAGTATTCTAGCGCCCTAAGTACGCTTATTTTATTGCCACTGATTTTCGCGTTGTTTCGCCGTATGCCATTGCGTTTCGCCAATCTAGGACGCCAGTTTTTAATCCACTTTGTAGTCACCATTATTTATTCAGCCGCCCATGTTGGGCTAATGGTGATGTTTCGCGAGTGGGTGTATATGTTGCAAGGGGGAAATTATAATTTCGCGCCTTGGTTAAGGGAGTTTTGGTATGAGTATCGCAAAGATGCCTGGGGATATGCATTTTGGTTCGTTTTATATCAGATAATCCAGTCCCTTTATGCACGACTTAAAGGTGAGGCAAGTTTAGTAAATAATGATAGCCAATCCGAGCCCAACGACAACGATCTGGCTTCTGATGCTTCGGCCTCGCCTACTGCGCCAGATTTCTTATTAGTTAAAAAATTAGATAAAGAATTTTTAGTCAAAGTGGATGAAATTGAATGGCTCGAATCGGCAGGAAACTATGTGAATTTGCACAAACAAGGACGAATTTACCCACTCCGAGGCACCTTAAATGACACTGTATCGCGAATTGCAGACAAAGGCTTTAGCCGCATTCATCGTAGTTTTGCTGTCAATTTAGCGGCCATTGACAACATCCGGTATCAACCCAGCGGTGACGGAAAAATAACCTTAAAAAATGGCAACACATTGAATTTTTCTAGACGATACAAAGATGCCCTAAAAGAAAAGCTAAGTTAAACCTGTAACCTTGATGAGTTTTACCAGTCAATAAGATAACTTAGCTGCAGCTTCGGCTGTTGTGTTTCGCGACCTAATGATTAACGGTATGTTTTTGACTAACACTAATATAAATTTGAAGATTAGCTAACTTAGCAACAGTTTAGTTGATGCTAATCAATGCCTTAAATTTTAAATTCGGAAGATGAGCCTATGCGTATTGTATTCTTAGTTACCATTTTACTTAGCCAAACGGTATTAGCGAACAGTATTAAAGATGATGAATATGCTGGGGTACACCTAGGCTCAACAGGTGATAGCGCCCTTGGGGTTTTAAAAAACTATCAATCAGGTGAAGACTTATACGAAGAACCCGAGTCTTGCTTTTATTTATCACCAAACGCCAATTTAGATGGCCCTCATATCATGGTAATGGATGGTGTGGTTGTGCGATTTGAGGTTGATGAGCAAGACTCAAAGATAAAAACTGAAAAAGGCATTGGCATAGATTCAACTAGAGCCGAGGTATTGGCAGCCTATGACAATGTAAAAGCCTCGGTGCACCCTTACCTTGGCGAAGAAGCAGAATATTTAGAAGTTAAACTAGCCAATGGCTATGGTCTTATTTTTGAAACCTACCAAGATAAGGTTACCAGCTTCAGACTAGGTAGTTATCCAGCCGTTTTATATATCGAGGGCTGTGCATAGTAACCTATGCATAAAAGTTCCCATTTATTGTTTTTTTTCGAAAGACATCAGCCTCAGCCCTTAATGGACCTAAACAGAGATCTGAGAGCCTTTCCTTGTTTATTGTAATGCTAGGCGATTTCGCAGTTAAGTCGCCAACAAAGCTCGTACAAGCGCACTCAACCCAATAATATTGCACCAATCACCCATCGCGGGGCTAAAGCACCCGCCTAAAGAGCCTGGGGAATCAAAATCAAACGAAAGCTTGTAGCATGGCCTTTAGGCCATGGAATTCAAATCTTCCACCAATCACCCATCGCGGGGCTAAAGCACCCGCCTACAGAATCTGGGGAATCAAAATCAAACGAAAGGTTGTAGCATGGCCTTTAGGCCGTGGAATTCAATCTTCCACCAATCACCCATCGCAGGGCTAAAGCACCCGCCTACAGAACGTGCGGAATCAAAATCAAACGAAAGGTTGTAGTATGGCCTTTAGGCCATGGAATTAAAACCTAACACCAATCACCCATCGCGGGGCTAAAGCACCCGCCTACAGAGCCTGGGGAGTCCAAATCAAATGAAAGGTTGTAGCATGGCCTTTTGGCCGTGGAATTCAAATCTTCCACCAATCCCCCATCGGGGGCTAAAGCCCACGCCTACAGAGCCAGGGCTCAAATCAAATGAAAAGTTGTAGCATGGCCTTCAGGCCATGGAATTCAAATCTAACACCAATCACCCATCCCGGGGCTAAAGCACCCGCCTACAAAACAATAAAAATTGTTCCCGACAATTTGTCGAACGGGCTGGTTCTCATCCTGCACGATTTGCATGATGTTTGGAATTTTGGTTTTAGGAATTTGTATTACTAGATTTGAATAAGATGGTGGGTCGTGCTGGATTCGAACCAGCGACCAATTGATTAAAAGTCAACTGCTCTACCAACTGAGCTAACGACCCATCTATTGAAGCTTCTTACTAATTCAGTAAATGTTGTACCGAATTATTTTTGACATCCTGTCCTCCCCGAGGGGATAGTTTAATCTAAACTGAAATTGGTGGGTCGTGCTGGATTCGAACCAGCGACCAATTGATTAAAAGTCAACTGCTCTACCAGCTGAGCTAACGACCCTCTTTCAGTCTTGTTGCTTACCTCCTGCAACGGCGGCATATAATACTCAAATATCTGGTGGGTGCAACCTAAATATGAAGTTATTTTTAAACTATTTATCTTTTCGATGAAAAACTAAGCAAGGTAGGCAAAAACGGTATAAATTATGTGCAGCCATTACTGATTTATACCGATTTTGCCGCTAAAATTATTTCGAAATATTTTTCAAATTAGGCTCTAAATTTTATTTTAGAGAATTAATTCATCGCACTTAAACGAGAATTTGCCAGACGACTAGATGCAGAATCTGGATATTCAGACAAAACTTGTTCGAACAATTGTTTTGCTCTAGCCAAATTATCTCTGCGCTGTTCAACCACTCCTAACTTAAATAATGCATCAGCACGTTTCGATGAATCAGGATAGCCGCTCACCAAAATTTGAAATTGTTCTGCTGCACTTTCCCATTGCTGTTTGTTAAACAGTAATTGTCCCAACCAATAATGGGCATTTGCTGAATAGCTGGAATTTGGGTAAGTTTTTATAAATGACTGAAACTCAGGAATCGCTAAGTCATATTGCTTATCACGCAATATTAAGTTAACTGCACGGTCATAGGCATCACTTTCACTCACATTCGTAGTGACTGGCATGTCTACTTGAGGTTGTTGTACAGAACTATTGATATTTGAGTTTGAATTCGACTGCGTTTGTTGCTGAGAAGTTTGAGAACTGACAGCGGCAATGCGCTTATCAATTTCTAAATACAGCTCACGTTGTCTTTCTAAAATCTTTTCAAGCTGATGATTATGCAATTCCAAAGTGCCACGCATTTCGCTTACTTCGTTTTGCATTTCATCTAGTTGTTGCTGTATTCGATGCTGCATCTCTGTGCGTGAATCTAAAATACGTTCTAACACTTCGACACGTTTAGCTAGGGATCCATCGTTTAAGTCTGTTACAGGCGCAGGAGCCGCATTAACTGCGGCTCCATATACAAGTAAAAGACTAATCGCTTTCATGCGTTTAATCATAATGACTCTATTCTATTGATATACCAAAACACCACGACGATTTTGTGCAAAAGCAGATTGAGAAGTGCCATTTGCTACAGGTTTTTCTTCGCCGTATGAAACCACAGACATCTGTGATGAACTAACGTTAGCATTTAACAGGTAGGTTTGTATTGACTTAGCACGTCTTTCACCAAGAGCGATATTATACTCTGGTGTACCGCGACGGTCACAGTGACCTTCAATGACAATTGATTGGTCTGGGTTTAATGCCAAAAACTCAGCATGCTTAGACAAAATAGCCCGTGCAGATGAGGTCAAGTTTGACGTGTCAAAATCGAAGTAAACAACTTGATCTTGCTCAAGTGTAGCGATGTCTTTAGCGCGCTGTTCAGCGGCCATTTTATCGCGTTGTTGCATAGCCATGATTTCGGCTTTTTCAGCTTCGGCTTCTCTTGCTGCTTGGTCAGCTGCTGCTTGCGCTGCCGCTGCTTCTTTAGCTGCTGCTTCATCTACACCATTATCTGTTGTAGTACACGCCATAACGGTCACCAATGGCAGTGCAATCACAAAACCTTTAAATACTTTCTTAAGTTGCATTTCGTTATTCCTTCTCGTTTTCGAAATTTCTAACAGTTTTTAGTTTATGTTACAAAAATGGTGACCAGCTAGGTGACTTAACCTGCCCTTCTGACACCGGCAGCCTTGCCTTAAATCGTCCATCAAGTGACACTAATGATAATACTTGTCTTCCTTCGTGCAAAGTACTGTAGATTATCATACTGCCATTCGGTGCAAGACTTGGTGATTCATCTAAAAATGTCTTAGTTAACACCAACATATCGCCTGAGTCTACGCCTTGCTTAGCTATATGGTAGTTTCCGCGGGTACGATTCACCATGACCATTTGTGTGCCATCTGGTGTGTAGGTTCCCCCAAGGTTCATATCTCCCTCAAAAGTCACCCTTCGCGTCTTACCTGTAGCTAAATTTACTCGATAAATCTGAGGTTTACCACCCCGTTCTGAACTAAAAATCAAATGTTTACCATCTGGAGACCAACTTGGCTCAGTATCAATTGCACGATTACGGGTAATCTGACGTAGTCGCTTAGAGGCAAGATTCATCACGTAAATTTCTGGATTGCCATCTTTAGACAATACCATCGCCAACTGATTTCCATCTGGTGAAAATGTCGGTGCACCATTTATGCCAGGAAAGTCAGTAATCATTGTTCGACTGCCCGTGTAGATATCTTGAATGAAGATTTGCGGCTTCTTGTTCTCAAAAGAAACATAGGCTAGTTTTCTGCCGTCTGGAGACCAAGAGGGTGACATTAGCGGCTCATTGGAGCGCAACAAAATATTTTCATTTTTGCCGTCATAATCGGCCACGATTAACTGAAAGGGTTTAGCTTCTGTTTCTGAATCTCTGACAATTATGTATGCAATTTGCGTCAGAAATGCACCCTTTTCGCCGGTGAGCTTCTCATACACGATGTCACTAATACGATGAGCATACTGACGAAACTCGTCACCACTGATCACCCAACTCCATTCATCCAATACATGATCACGGTTAGTAACCATTTGACCATTGCTCATCATTTGCGTTTGGCCACCGGTTATTTGCCCGCGTATCACGTCTAATAATTGCAAACTCACTTTAAATTCATCAGCCGCTTGTTGTTGAACGTGGCCGATAAGTACCGCTTCCGCGCCAGCTGCAGCCCATTCACTGTAATCCACTTCGCTATCGGATTTGGGCAACTGTGGCATTTGCTGACGACTTAACGCTAAAAATTTACCACTACGAGTTAAATCTGCGGCAACCACTTCATCAATGCTACTAGGTAGCACAGTTCCAGGGGAAACATGAAAGGGCACAATTCCAACCGGACGGGCATTATTAACCCCTTCGGTGATGTATATTTCTAAAGTTGCATGTGACTCCAATGAGAAACAGATAAAAAAGAGCGATAGTAAAATAGTGTTTATTTTATTCATTCATTAAAAACCAAAGTTAATAGTTATATCTTTTAGATTATTGTAAACCTGTGGATCTGAAGACATTGGTAGCTCTCCAGCCCTTCGAATTGCTTGTTCACCTGCCACACAGACAACTTTGTCGCCACCTAAGGTACGGATCTGAATCACAAATCCAGATGAAGACAAGCGAATATTAATTCTGCATGACTTACCTTTCATCGAATCATCTTTGTAGGTGTTTTGATCAATTTTGGCATTAATCAAGGCAGTATATTTCTCAGTCTCTGATAACACCTGACGTTGTCTCTGCTGATTTCGCGAAGCTTGTTCCAATTCTAGCTGCTCTTGCATTAATCGTTCCTGTTCACGCAATTCAGCTTGTTCACGTTTTTTCCGCTCGGCCTCTTGTTTCGCACGCTCTTCTTTTTCGCGTTTTTCTCTGGCCTTTCGCTCTCTTTCTTCTGCGGCTTTACGTTCCAACTCCCGTTGTTTTTTCTGCTCGGCATCTTTACGGGCTTTTTCTTCGGCTAAGCGTTTCTTTTCTTTGGCTTCTGCCGCAGCTTGTTTTTGACGCTTCGCATCTTCCTTACGTTTTTTCTCTTTTGCAGCAAGTTCTCGCTTGCGTTGTTCAGCTTCCGCTTTGCGTCTTTGCGCATCGCGTATTTTTTGCAATTCTTTTTGTTTTTCAGCTTCTTTTTTCTGCTCAATTCGTTTGAGCTGGTCATTCACCGCTTTTTGATCAATCACAGTGGCTTCAATTGGGGTGAAGTTAGCTGTACTTAAATCAATTTGTTTAGGCGGCGAATGGAAGTCGACACTTATGGCCAGCAATCCGCCTAACAGAATATGTAAAACAATAGAGGTAGCAATAGGACTTAACTTAAACATGCAAAGCCTATGGTTCTGGAGACTCGGTCATTAAACCTACAGATGGCACACCTGCACGCTGCAACAGCACCATTAGCTGTACAACATTGGCATAAGGCACGGCACCGTCACCTTTAACTACAACAGGGGTGGTCGGTTCTTTTTTAATTTGCTGGGCAACAATCACCGCCAAATCTGTGGCAGACATAGGGTCTTCTTGATTATCTCCAACATTTATGAAGTATTCACCGTCGGCATTTACCGATGCAATAATCGGCGGTTTAGAGTCATCTTGTAACGACTCAGCCTCAGCTTTTGGTAAATCAACTTTTACCCCTTGTGTCACCAGCGGTGCGGTCACCATAAAGATTATCAACAGTACCAACATAACGTCGATGTAAGGAACAACGTTTATTTCGGAGACTGGACGTCGTCGTTTACGTTCGTACACAACCATGGTTAAACACTCTCAACGCGTTGCGACAATGTCTGGCGATGGAGAATACTGGAAAACTCTTCCATAAAATTACCATAACTGTTTTCTAATTTTTCTACTTGGTTACTAAAGCGGTTATACGCAATAACCGAAGGTATCGCGGCAAATAAGCCCATTGCCGTTGCAATTAGTGCTTCTGCAATTCCCGGTGCAACCATCGCTAAAGTAGCTTGTTGAACTTCACCTAGTGCAATAAACGAGTTCATAATGCCCCATACAGTACCGAACAAGCCAATGTAAGGACTGATAGAGCCTGCGGTTGCAAGAAATGATAGGTTAGCTTCTAGATGATCAACCTCACGAGATAACGAAACACGCATGGCGCGATAAGTTCCTTCCATGGTTGCTTCGGTGGAGCTTCCGCTGGCTTTACGTAAACGCACAAACTCTTTGAAACCGGCACAAAACAAGCTCCCCATACCTTGCACTGATTGGCGAGCAGAAAGCTCTTGGTAAAGTTTATTTAAATCCACACCAGACCAAAACTTATCTTCAAACTTTTTGGTTTCTGTTTTCGCCTGTTTAAGCACTTTAATCCGTTGGAAAATGAATGCCCAGGACACAACAGATGTTGCCAATAATAATAACATGACCAGTTGAACTAAAAGACTTGCCTGTAAAAACAGGTCAAAGAATGACAAATTAGATGACACTTGAGATTTCCCCTACAATGAACGCAGGTATTGCTATGGGCTTCATCTTCTGAAGATCCACACAGGCAACCCTAATTTTCGCACTAACCAAACTTAAGTTGTTTGAATTTGTTATTTGTTGTTGGAACAACATGCTAGCACGTTTCAATTCAATTATTTGTGTATTAACTTGTAATAAATCATCGAATCTTGCAGCTGCAATATTGTCCATTTCCACCCGTTTGACGACAAAACCCACGGATTGTTCCAAAAGACTATGTTGTTCTATACCAAAACTTCTTAACCACTCCGTTCTGGCACGCTCTAAAAACTTTAAATAATTAGCATAATATACGATACCACCTGCGTCTGTATCTTCGTAGTAGACGCGAACGTTAAATTTATGAACGGGAAATGGCATCGAATTGTCTACCTCTCTAAATAGCGCTTATGCTTAGTCCAATAGTCTTCGAAATAATTCAATTTAAACACAATAAATCGCATAATTATGTACTAGTTAAAATCATTTTTATAATGATAAATAGCGAATTTAAGGCTTTAGCCCATTAAAACCAGGTTTGAATTTTTAATAAGCATGCATAAGTTCGGCATAAAACTCAACTTTTACACTAGTTTTGTTAATCCAATTTATTATAATTTATTCAGTTCTAGATTTAGAAAACTCCACTTCCCCACTTAAATAAAGGGCTTAAAAGCTTAGCGTGAAATTAACATAAATTTTACTCATTAGTTTAACTAATCTGAAACTGCAATTTTTTTCAATTGTGGATTATTTTTCGATGTATAGAATACGCGTCGTTCTCTTGACTAACGCAACGGACTTTCGAAGCGGTAGTCAGAAAATGTATCAATTGCTTATTGATAGATGTGTTCCCTGGAATTTTCCTTTCCAAATACTTGTTGCTTTGCCCGCGAATTTCGCGGGCTTTTTTTTGCCTGTTGTTTAGTTTTGAGGCTGGTAGTCTTTACCAAAATGCAAGAACGCCCGTTGCGACACAATTCTGCCTCTTGGAGTTCTCTGTAAAAAGCCTTGTTGAATTAGAAAAGGTTCAATCACATCTTCAATGGTTTCTTTTTCTTCACCAATTGCAGCGGCTAAATTGTCTAAGCCCACTGGCCCACCCATAAATTTATCAATAATGGTCATCAGCAACTTGCGATCCATGTAATCAAAACCTTCTTTATCCACATCAAGCATGTCTAACGCTTCTGCAGCAACAGTTTCAGATATATCACCGTCGGCTTTAACTTCGGCAAAATCTCGTACTCTGCGCAGTAAACGGTTGGAGATACGCGGCGTGCCTCTTGAACGTCTGGCAATTTCTACTGCCCCTTGTTCATTGATGTTCAGGTTTAAATATTTTGCTGAACGGGTAACAATTTGGGTGAGATCTTTTAGGCTATAAAACTCCAGACGTTGGACGATGCCAAATCGGTCACGTAAGGGCGACGTTAACGAACCCGCTCGGGTAGTCGCACCAACTAAAGTAAAGGGCGGAAGATCTAACTTAATTGAGCGAGCAGCTGGACCCTCGCCAATCATAATATCTAACTGATAATCTTCCATGGCGGGATACAAAACCTCTTCCACCACTGGACTTAAACGATGAATTTCATCGATAAACAGCACATCATTTTCTTCTAAGTTGGTTAGCAAAGCGGCTAGATCACCTGCCTTTTCCAATACCGGCCCTGACGTGGTTTTTATATTAACGCCCATTTCGTTGGCAACAATATTAGCCAGCGTGGTTTTACCTAAACCAGGAGGGCCAAAAATAAGTAAGTGATCTAAAGCATCACTACGATTTCTGGCCGCTTGAATAAAAATATCCATTTGTTTACAGACATGATCTTGGCCGGTGTAGTCAGCCAGTAATTTGGGGCGTATTGCACGGTCCACGGCTTCATCTTCAATATCTGCCGTGGGGTGAATGAGTCGATCAGCTTCAATCATGAATGTGTCTTCTGGTTAATGTCTAACATAGAATAAAAAGAGTAATGAGCGCGCAAATCAAACATTTTTTGCAAGCATCTAAACCTCACTAACGAACAGTGTTTTTTTATACAGTAAAAGCGTATATCTGTACAGTCTAGTTTGTGTCGCTTAGGTTAAACCATTGAACGCAATGCTTCACGGATAAGCTCTTCACTGCTGATATCCTGGTGATAGACTGAATTGATGGTTTTTGCCGCTTGTGCCGGTTTATACCCTAAAGCCACCATTGCACTTAACGCATCTTCTTTTACATCAGTGGGTTTAACTAATGTGTCCTGCAGGGTTTCTACTTGCATGGGCGGTAAATGATGTTTCCCATCGCCCTGCTCTTCGAGCTTTTTAAGTCGGTCACGCATTTCAACCACAAGCCTTTCCGCAGTCTTTTTACCCACACCTGGTAATTTCACCAAGCCGGAATAATCATCATGACTAACACATTGAATAAACTGTGAAGCCGACATTCCAGACAGAATAGTCAGGGCTAATTTAGGACCAACGCCATTAACTTTTATTAACTCTCGAAATAAAGCGCGTTCCGATTTATCCGCGAAACCAAACAGCAATTGGGCATCTTCGCGCACCACAAAATGAATATACACTGTTGCTTCATGACCAATTTCTGGCAACTGATAAAAGCTAGTCATGGGCAATTGCACCTCATAACCGATGCCACCCGCTTCAATAAGAATCTCAGGGGGTTGCTTTTCTAATAGCTGGCCTCGAATTAAGCCGATCATAAATACATCCTATAATGCTGGAGGTTAAAATTGGGTATACCGGAAAGCTTATTTCCGCAATCTACCACGCACGGTTTTACTCGCCTTACCTGCAAGTTTAATTAACGTTTGGTAACTATGTCCATGACACAATGCCACGGCTAGGGCATCAGCGGCATCAGCCTGCGGAGTTTTACTTAGTTTAAGTAAATAAGTGACCATATGCTGAACTTGTGTTTTTTCAGCGCTGCCCTTGCCCACCACACTTTGCTTGATTTGTCTTGCTGAATACTCAGACACAGGTAACTCCGCGTTGGTCGCTGCCACTATGGCTGCACCACGAGCCTGTCCAAGTTTTAAGGCTGAATCGGGGTTTTTCGCCATGAAAACTTGCTCGATAGCAAAAAACTGCGGTTGAAACTGACAAATAATTTCAGTAACACCTTTGTATATTTGATTCAATCTTGGGGCGAGTTCGTCACCTTGGACTCGGATACAACCGCTGCCAAGGTAACTAAAGGTATTGCCGGTTTGTTTAATTACCCCATAACCTGTTATCCGCGAACCGGGATCGATTCCAAGGATTATGGACATCTTTGTTTCTCATCGTCAGATAACAGAGAATTAGGTACGAATTTTTCTATGGCAACTCTATTCGTTGGTGACCAGACTTTTTCCATTGCCAACTTTTTCGGCAGCCATTGATATGCAAGATGTTCGGTAAGAGTAATGGTTTCATTACCTTGTACTTTCAAGGCAAACACATGTTCCGTATTGAAGGGACAATCAGGTGGATAGCGGTGCTGCCAAATATCGCGAATAGGATATTGATTGACACTTCGACAATCCACCAGCTCTAGCTTGTTCAAAGCGATGTTAATGCCGGTTTCTTCTTCCACTTCTCGAATAGCGGTTTGTAACGGCAATTCACTGGGTTCAAGAGTACCTGTCACGCTTTGCCAGAAGTTAGGGTCATCTTGACGCTGCATCACAAGTACATTTGCGGCCCCGTCAAAGATGACAACTAACGCTGATTCTGGACGTTTAAACGCCATATTAATCGGCTTTTTTGTCGATAACCGTTGCGATAGACAATTCTTTCAATTGCACAGGGTTAGCTTCAGATGGTGCATCCGTCAGTGGACAAGCGGCTGTGGTTGTTTTCGGGAACGCCATCACGTCTCGAATTGACGTAGCACCAGTCATTAGCATCACTAAGCGGTCTAAACCAAAAGCAAGGCCAGCGTGAGGTGGCGCACCAAATTTAAGGGCTTCCAACAAGAAACCGAATTTCAACTCTGCTTCTTCTGCTGTGATCCCTAACAAACGGAAAACTTCAGACTGCATTGCTTGGTCATGAATACGTACCGAACCACCACCTAGCTCAACACCATTTAGAACCATATCGTAGGCATTTGAAATGGCATTTGCAGGGTTAGCTGCTAGTTCATCAGGCGTCATGTCACGAGGCGCGGTGAATGGGTGATGTAACGCATGGAAATTACCATCAACCTCTTCAAACATGGGGAAGTCAACAACCCACAATGGTTTCCATTCACCTTCTAGAAGGTCAAGGTCTTCACCCAACTTCAAACGCAACGCGCCTAGGGCTTCGGTCACAACGTTAGCGCTGTCTGCACCAAACAAAATAATATCGCCATCAACAGCACCGCAACGTTTTACAATACCCATAGCTACGTCTTCGCTTAAGAATTTTAAGATAGGTGACTGCAAACCTTCCATACCTGCCGACAGATCATTGACCTTCATCCAGGCTAAACCTTTAGCACCGTAAATACCGACAAAACTACCGTAGTTATCGATATTTTTACGAGATAGCGCAGCGCCACCTGGTACACGAATCACCGCAACTCTGCCTTTGGGATCATTGGCAGGTCCAGCGAAAACTTTAAACTCAACGTCTTTGACTAGATCAGCAACGTCAACCAACTCAAGGGGGTTACGTAAGTCTGGCTTATCGCTACCAAAACGACGCATTGCATCTGCAAAGGTCAAATGTGGAAACTCACCCAGATCAACATTTAGCATTTTTTGGAACAAATCTTTGATCAAGCCTTCAGTAATCGACATTACCCCTGAGGCATCTAGGAAAGTGGTTTCGATATCGATTTGGGTAAATTCAGGCTGACGATCCGCGCGTAAGTCTTCATCTCGGAAACACTTAACGATTTGATAATAACGGTCCATACCGGACATCATTAACAATTGTTTGAATAATTGTGGAGATTGCGGCAACGCGAAAAACTCACCTTTGTGAGTCCGACTTGGCACTAGGTAATCTCGTGCCCCTTCCGGTGTTGCTTTGGTAAGAATTGGTGTTTCGATATCCAGGAAACCATCGTTTTCTAAGTAGCTTCTTACTGCGCTTGTGACTTTAGCTCGAAACTTCAGACGGTCGCTCATAACCGGACGACGCAAATCTAAGTAACGGTATTTTAAACGTTGCTCTTCAGAGTTTTCTTGATTCCAGTCCAATGGCAAAGCAGCAGATTTATTAAGTATGGTGAGTCCCTTACCTAATATTTCAATCTCACCAGTAGACATATCTTTATTGATCTGACCTTCTGGACGACTGCGAACCAAACCTTTAATTTGGACACAAAATTCATTACGCAGACTATTTGCAGTAGCAAACACATCTTCCAAATCAGGATCATATACGACTTGTACTATGCCTTCGCGATCTCGTAAATCGAGGAAGATAACACCGCCCAAATCACGACGTTTATTTACCCAGCCACATAAAGTAACTTCTTGACCTATAAAACTTGCGTTGATGTTTCCGCAATAATCTGTGCGCATGTAAAGCCTCTGTTGCCAGTACATGACTTATTATCAAATTAAGCCATGTCACTAAAAAATTATCGATAAAATCCGAAAGGATTGAAAAGCCGCATAGTATAAACAAATCCGCGCCAAAGCACAGTGCTCAGAACAAGATTTATGAGGGATTTTAAACGAATGGGTGAAAAATACGTGGCAGTAACCACTATTTTCAGCAATTTGTACTTTTGAGGGGGAAAAGGACTAGATTAATAAATGGATTCGCTCCCCCAAACTCAAGGTTGAGGAAGCAAGCCCTTTGCTAAATCATTAGGCAACTTCTGGTTTGAAATCACTTGAATGTAAATCGTGTTTTTTCATTAATTTATGCATATCGGTTCGATTACGACCGGCCAATTCTGCTGCCCGAGTGACATTTCCATCGGTCATTTTTAACAATTTTAGCAAGTAGTTTTGCTCAAAGGCATCCCTTGCTTCGGTTAAGGTTGGCCACTTTTGTTCAGAGGCTGAAAGGGCTTGTTCCACTAAATGGGAAGCAATAACCGAGGTTTGCGTTAAGGCAACACATTGTTCTACCACGTTGACAAGTTGTCTGACATTACCCGGCCAAGGTGCCGTTGCTAATAACTGCATGGCGTCATCTGAAAAACGACTAACATTCACACCGTGACGTTCCGCACTTTTAGCTAATAAGTAGCGTGCCAGTAATGGAATATCTTCCGAACGCTCACGTAATGATGGCAAGGTTAAATTCACCACGTTAAGACGGTAGTACAAATCTTCACGGAAGTTTTGCTCTTGCATCTCTTTGGCGAGATTTTTATGAGTGGCTGATATTACTCTAACGTTGATAGGAATTTGTTTACTGCTGCCCACTGGACGAATTTGCTGTTCTTGCAACGCCCTTAACAACTTTACCTGTAATGGTACTGGCATGTCCCCTATTTCATCTAAGAAAAGTGTTCCGCCGTCCGCTTCACGGAAAAGACCTTGGTGTTCATTTACGGCTCCCGTAAAGGCACCTTTTGCATGACCAAATAATTCTGACTCAAGTAAGTTTTCTGGTAACGCGCCGCAGTTGATGGCCACAAAGGGTTTGTTTCCTCGGGTACTGGCTTTGTGCAGTGCATTGGCAAGCAATTCTTTACCTGTACCGCTGGCACCACTGATCAAAACACTCACGTCACGCTTCGCAACTCTGAAAGCTTGGTCTAGCAATTGCTCCATTTGCATGGAACGGGTAATAATTTCCTCACTCCAAGTGCCATTTTGCGCACTTTGGCTTTGACTCACGGCTTTGACTAACAAGTCTCGCAAGGCTTCATGATCAATTGGCTTAGTTAGAAAGCCAAATACGCCGCGCTGGGTGGCTTCAACAGCATCTTGAATAGTACCGTGAGCAGTCATTAAAATAACCGGAATATCACGGCGAAGGGATACAATTTCTTCAAATAAGCTAAGGCCATCTAAGCCAGGCATACGTAAGTCGCTGAGCACCACATCAAAACTTTGAGTATTGAGAAGTTTTAGCGCTTCTTTGCCACCTTCAGCGGTTGCAACTTGGTAACCTTCTCCTTGCAATCTGATCGTCATCAAACGCAACAAATTTTCATCGTCATCCACTAACAAAATACGTGGTAGTGCGTTTGTTTCAGATTTGCTCATTGGTTTATCCCCTCTTTTTTCTCCATCATAGATGCCTCAATTTTCAGTAACTGATCGATTTGTTGTTGTTGCTCAGATAATCTTTGTTGTTGTACATCAAGCTCTTTGGACTGATTGGTATTCATTCGGGTTAAAATAGTTAACGCGGATTCGAATTCCAATAATTCCTGACTAGGTCGATATACCAACACAAACAACAATTGCTTCATTTGTTCTGTTAGGTTGGGAATTAGCTCGTCAGCCCAGCCTTGTGCTCTTAGTCTATTTTGATAAGGCGTGCCCTTACCTTGACTCAATAGCACTTTTTTCATTAATTCCGCCTGTGTCTCGCCAAGCTCGTTTATCCTCTCTTTTCGTTCTGTCCAAGACAGCCCGTCATGCTTAACCCAAAAATCCAACCAATAGGTCAAATCACAATTGTGCTCAACGGCTGTATCCGTTTTGAATAGGCAAAATTCATTTTCCACGGGAACAAAAACAGGTTCTACCGGTGCCACTTTCTCAGGAATAACCTCACATCCGGTTAAGCCCACTAAACAGCCTAAAATAACCAGCGTTAATTTATTCATGCCGCTACCTCGTTTTGCGGCAGACTCACGCGCATACAGACATCAGCATAATCAACATCGACTATTTCAACAGTGCCATGCATCATTCGTGCACAATCTGCAACAATGGACAAACCTAAACCCGAACCAACAACTCGATCATTACGTCTATGTTCTCCGCGCTTGAAAGGTTCAAACAAAGATTTACGTTGTTCCAGAGGGATTTTTCGACCTCGATTAGCTACATCTAAAACCACTGCATCTTGTTGTTTATAAAGCTTAATATCTATAGGTCGACCTGCCGTGCCATGGGCTAAAGCGTTTGATAATAGGTTATCAATAATCCGTCGATACAAGTTGGGATCTACATTTATATTTATCATTTTATTTTCAACATTCACTTCATTTTTATGTTGTTGTATTGCCAAAGCGTTATCAATTAATGCTGCTTCTAGCAAACTTTCAGTGTCTGTTTTTTCATACACAGGCTTAGCCTGTTGTAATAATAAGTTGTAGTCAAGTAATTGTTCAATAAGCAAATTCAAACGTTCCGTACTACTGGTTAATAAACTAACCACTTCTTTTTGCTGTTCGTTTAATGGCCCAACCACACTTTCCGAGAGCAAGGAACAGCCTTCTTTGATACTGGCTAACGGGGTTTTTAGTTCATGTGAGGCATGACGCAACAGAGCATGGCGTAAATGCTCTAGTTGATTTAGTCTTTCCGCCAACCAATGCAACTTATGCTCTACCTCAATCAACTCTTTAGGACCAGAAGTTGACACCTTAGGTAAGGATTCTGATTGTTTGGCAATTTCTCCAATAATTCGTTCAATTTTAGTAACCGGAGAGAGTATTAGCTGACTGGCAAAAATGATGAGTAATAGTGAAACTGTCACTAAAACAGCAGTTGACCATGCTTGAGTCTGTTGTACCGAATCGACGTAGTCTTGTTGTTGCTTTATTCTTTCATCAAGTAATGAGTCGACTTGCTCATGGAGCTCTTCTAAAGAGCGGCGGAATTCGGCTAGCTGCGCATCCAATAAAAGCTTGTCTTCAATCTCTACATTATTTTCAAACCAGGCAATGCGTTTTTGTAAAGCTGCACAAACATATTCACTGGGCAGTTCAGCACAGACGTTAACTAGTTTGCTTTCAAGTCGATTAATGGAGTTGTCGGTGAGGTGTTTTAGTTCAGGCTTTTTTAACACATGGTATTGTCGAATTAACCGTTCAACATCTATGGCGATATTTTCCATATCACCAATTTGTCGTGCCATGGTAACTGAAAATTGCGCTTCGCTGGCTGCTATCTGAGCCATTTTGGTAAGGGTACTTTGGCTGTGCCAAAGCAGCACAGCAAGGGGGATCAGCGCAATTAAAAAGCTGATTAATGTGAGTTGTCGCAATGAACCAATTTGCATTTTCATACCTCAGACTACTTCGTACAAATTGGTGTATCCTATCTCAATAGCGTGTATGAAACCAAAGAAATAATGGTTTATTAAAAGAACCTCAACATAAGATTCCGTTGGGGAGTAATAACGTTTCAGAGCCGCAGAAATCAAATGTTGAGGTCATAACTTGAAACCTAATTGTCGTTATACAGACTCTTAATCAGGCTTTTTTATTAATTTGTTTAATCAGACTTGATTCACTTAATTCTTCAGCACTGATTTTACCGTCACCATTACTGTCGATTTTGCCGAAAGCGGCCAATAAATTAGGATCAGCTACTGCTTCTCGAATACTAATCATGCCATCATCATCTAAGTCCATCTCGGCGATGAGATCGGATTGCGCATAGGCTTCACTGCTTACTATGGATTGCAACAATAAGATACCTGCAAACATTAGACCCATGAAAACGAATTTTTTCATACTACAATCTCCATTTGAACTGTTTAGCGAAAAGGAAGTGGCGTCCATGCCATGCAATGCGTTAAACGCATTCAGAATGACTTAAATTAAGTTGCAAACGCCATCGCAGCCAATAACAAAACCGTTATTTATAAGTCACCTTCGCTGTGTTCTTCCATGAAATAGTCGTAGGAACCAGTACGACTAACACAGTTACACCCAAGTGCTATAACATGTTTTGTGCCACTCTTTATTTTATTAACAAATTCAATCAGTTAGAGTTTTTGATGGGCATTTAAATGAAGACACAAAGAGCTTATAGTTACCTTTTTGCAACACCAACCATCAAAGTTTAAAAATAACCTTAATATTCAGTCATTTAGCATGTATTCAATTAATGACATTGACGATTTTTAGGGGGCTAATCGGCATTATCAGTGACTTTGAGCTTACTTTGAATGAACTCACTATGAGGTATATGCAATAGATCTGATATTCGTCGGATTAAGTTTATTTCATGTACATCGAGGTGTCTATCCGCGTAAGCAACACGCCACAATGACTCTAAAATTTGACGTTTTTCTTGCATATCACAGTGTTGATTGATGGTACGAGTGAATTGGTGGTAATCGACGGCTTGTTTAGCGTGATCTGACGACAACTTCATCAAGCTTTCTAGCTCTGAATCGCTCAGGTTAAAATGGGTACGTAAAATTTGCTGGTATGTATGCTGCTCCGACTCAGCAAACTCGCCATCTGCCCGCATAATTTCAAACAACAAAACAGCTGTGGCAAGCTCAATGGTTTGCTGTTCTGATACCTGATCAGATTGTTGTAAGTTTTGCTGAAACCAATCACTTAATGCTTTAAACATAAATACTCCTAATTTTTAAAGCCTACGATCAAAAAGTAATACTTTCTGCCAATTCAAAACAAGTTTATTGGGCTGAATGAACTTAGATTTAAGCCTGCTGACTCGAGGTAAAACCACTGACTCAGTTAGACGCAGCATTTTTATTTGATTTTAATTATCAGTTTCGTACATGTAATAGTGACTAGGCTGCATACCGAGCTTTTTGTATGTTTGCTGTGCAATCACATTATCGTGTTCAACATATAGTCTAAACCCGCAGACACCTTGAGTTTGCTCGGCTAATTCTTTTACTTTTTCGTATAACATTGAGTAGATCCCTGTGCGTCTGCTCTCTGGACGTACATACACACTTTGAATCCACCAAAATTGACTATTGCGCCAATCACTCCACTCAAAGGTCACCATTAAACTGCCAGCAATGGCGCCATCGGCCTGTTCAGCGACTAAATAAAAGCCTTTTGAGTTATCTTCAACAAGTGCCCTCACCCCTGCGCCTATAACCGCATCTTCCAGCTTCTTTTGCTCGGTCTCCCAAGCCATTGCTTGATTAAAGTCCACAATAGCTTGGATATCTGTTTCTACAGCTTGTCTAATTTTTATCACTCTTTATACCTTAATTTTTGCTAAGACCGAACGTCCATGATTAAAATACTGAACGCTCTGGCACAATGTTTTAATTAGGGAGATCCCTCTGCCATACGTATCCGATTCTTGTTGTGACTGAAGACTTTGATAATCAAATCCATCTCCAGAGTCAGTCAGTGTTATCGATAGTAAACTGTCTTTAGGTTGGTAATTTATGGAGATTTTAATCTCCCCTTGTTTTAATTCTTTCAATCTTTGATTACGAATTTTAAAATATTCAAAGAAGCCTTCGGTAGATTTTTTTATATCTGAGTTTAATTTTAAAATACCGTGATCTAAGGAATTCATAAACAACTCACTTATTACCGTTGACAGATCAGAACGCACTCGTTGCATCCCTAACTGGCTACAGACCATAACAACAATGTCGTAAATTGGCGTAAATTTCACGAGTTGCTCGACTTGCATTTCAACACTAATCTGAAAAGGCAATTGACTGATTTCTATTTTCGAGGTGAGACCCGTTAAATTTTGGCAGGTATAACTGATGAGGGTAATATCATCTAACTGTTCTGCGTCGCCTCTAAATTTTTCAGTACGTTGACTAATCTCTGCAATGGTCATAGCTGGGTTAAGTGCTAACCAACTAAGTATCGCCTCATCGCCTAACATGTGTTCTTCAGCATTAGTTAGTTCAATTACCCCATCTGAGTAGCCTATCAATC
The DNA here is from genome assembly GCF_039982535.1 of Aliiglaciecola sp. Lineage (NCBI taxonomy): Bacteria > Pseudomonadati > Pseudomonadota > Gammaproteobacteria > Alteromonadales > Alteromonadaceae > Aliiglaciecola > Aliiglaciecola sp. The sequence continues at coordinate 28,269 of NZ_JBDWYG010000068.1, read as the reverse complement.
GGTCTCCAATTTGTGCATTGAAGTATTCAATATTGTCTTCAAAATCAGCCACCTCCAGTATACCTAAGGCCATATGCAGGGAAATAAAGCGTTTAGAGATTTGTCCTTCGGGAGTAATAATCGTTAAATCAGGCATTCCGCCATTCCAAACACTGAACTGTTCACCTGAAGCGGATATTTCTACGACAACTGCCGCAAAAAACATATCTTCTGGCAATAAGGACAGAAGGATTTCATTTAGGGTTTGTGATATTTCACATACTGACAATCCTTTTCTGGACATGGCTTGAAACGCCCTTGCAATTGGTAGCGCCCCAACTGCCGAGGCCAATCCGTGCCCGGTAAAATCTCCCATTAAAAAGTACATACCGCCAGAGGGACTTGGTTCACTTAAAAATACATCACCATTAAAAGTACTAGCAGGTGCTAATCGATACTCAAAAAACTTTTTAGTGGCAGGATTAATAGTCAGAGCGTTGGCAAAAATATGTTCGACAATGGCATGTTCACGCTCAACCCCTCGTCGAAAATAGTTCAACTCCATGTTTTGCTTGTTGGTGCGAATACTGAGTAAACGCGTACGTGCGTGAGCTCTTATTTTCGCCGTTAAAATATTTCTGTCGAATGGTTTGGTAGCAAAATCATCACCGCCGACTTCAAGACATCGCGTTAGGGCTGCCTGATCATCCATTGCCGTGATAAAAATAACCGGTAAATATATGTCGCCAGCCATTTTCTTTAATAGTGGCGCGACTTCATAACCGTCCATGTCTGGCATAACCACATCTAGAAGCACAATGTCGGGACGAATCCGCTGTGCTAATTGTAGGGCTTCTCTGCCGTTTTCTGCTTCAAAGCAATCTGCATATCCTGCTTCCTCAAGCATATGCAGAAGCATAAATCGATTCAGAGACTCATCATCAACGATTAATATTCGCAAAGTCGTATCTCACTTAGCTCATTTCAAATTTTTTATCAAAACGAGAAATTTTTAGAATTTTGGCGACTTGGGGACGACAGTTAGTGATCTTAAAAGTACTGACTTTATCGACCATGGTCTTTTGCATATTCAGCAACATACCCAGTGCAGAACTATCCATATATTCTGTACTTGAGAGGTCTACGACTATTGTTTTAACGTCGTCAGAAGCAGATAAGTAGGCGTCTCGAAATTCTTGAACTTTGTCAAAATCGAATCGTTCTGCCATGTATATTATCAGTTCTTTATTACCATTGACCAAACTGGTATCCAAGCTCATAGTCACTCCATAATCTTTCTAGCGTTGAATTAATTACACTTTCGCACACGCATTATATTTGGCAACTGTTTTTAGTAAAGCCAACAAAAATCCCTACGCGAATCACTTTTTCCTTTATTAATACGAAGAACTTTCAGATTTGGTTTTAATGGCCTCATTTTTTGTCTAAACTGACGATATCTTTAGATTAAAGCAACGTAAATATGTCACAAAATAACCTGGTATATAGCACGGGCATCGGCAAATTGAAGCCGCAAGCAGAAAAACCACAGAAACCGAAAAATTCCGATGGAATAGTCAGAATACGTCGAGAGACCAAAGGTCGAAAAGGCAAAGGTATGACAACCATTGATGGAGTAGATCTTCCCGCAGAAGAATTAAAAACCTTATGTTCTGAACTAAAAAAAACCTGTGGAACAGGTGGTGCGGTTAAAAATGGCGTGATAGAAATTCAAGGCGATAACCGTGATAAAATTAAATTGTTACTTGAGAAAAAAGGATTAACTGTCAAGCTTGCCGGCGGTTAACGTTACAACACCACTTCAGGAATTTTATGGACCATCTATCGTTGAGCGATGTCAATATTCTTTTAATAGAGCCCTCAGATACCCAAAGAAAAATTATTTCGTCTTTGCTGATTAAAGAGAATGTAGGCTCTATTGATTCAGTTTCTACCCTAGCAGAGGCGAAAAGTGCCCTGCGCTCGCATTGTAGTGATGTTGTTGTAAGTACAATGTATTTTGAGGATGGTACTGGTCTGGACTTGATTAAGTATATTAAAAGCAACACAGAAACAGCGTCAATTCCATTCATGTTAGTAAGCAGCGAAAACCATGTCGCTAAGTTAGAAGAGTTTAAGCAAGCTGGCGTGGCCGCTATTTTACCTAAACCCTTTAAACCAATACATTTGACCAGGGCTTTAAACGCAACCTTAGACTTAATTAACACCGAAGAGCTTGAGTTAGATTTTTACGATATTAACGATGTGAGAGTACTACTAGTTGATGATAGTCGATTGGCAAGAAACCATATTCGCAGAGTATTGGAAGGATCTGGCTTAGCAAATATTAAAGAAGCGGAAAACGGTGCTTCAGCCCTAACCCTTTTAAAAGACAATGTTTTTGACTTGGTTGTGACCGATTATAATATGCCCGAAATGGACGGCCGAGAATTGTCAGAATACATTCGTTTTAATCCTGAAACCTCGCACATACCTATTATTATGGTGACATCAGAAGCTACTAATAGTGCTCACATGGCAAACATTCAGCAAACAGGTGTGAATGCACTTTGTGACAAGCCTTTTGAAGCCCAAGAAGTGCGCAAAATATTGGCGACCTTATTAGGCAGCTAATAAGGTATCTCAGCAACCTAACATCGCAATTGGCAATAACTAATATCAACTTGCGATTGACAATATTACGGTGAATTAATAGATTCATATGATCATTATCAAATCCGCTGTATTCGCTCAATTTGATAATGATTTTCTTACCCATTTGAGTAGCGCACAATTAAGTTCTGCATTTAAAAACAAAGCACTCAAAACATGGCTACATTACGTGTGCTCAATTAAGATTGAGTGATTATGGTAGTCCAGTAGTCTTCGACAAAGCCTCCTTAGTTGGAGGTTTTGTATTTATAGTTAAAACTAAGTGAATTATATGTCGACCTCAGAGCTAGTAAAATTACGAGAACAAATTACCGCCCTTGACTCCGAGCTATTGGAAATGCTGGCGAAACGCCAACAGTATACAAATAGTGTTGCGGAAACAAAAATTCGCAATCAAATTCCCGTTCGAGATCATGTCAGAGAAGAAGAACTGTTAATTCGCTTGATTAAAAAAGGCCAAGAGTATGGTCTTGATCCTCACTACGTCACGCAAATATTTCATGTAGTAATTGAAGACTCGGTGCTTAACCAACAAGCCCTGCTCGCTGAGCGCGCCAACCCAGGTAGTCGTTTACCCCTAAGCCGTGTGGCATTTTTAGGTGACAAGGGCTCTTATAGCTATTTAGCGACCCAAAAGTACTTTTCCAGAAGAGCCGGCGAGTTATTAGAGATTGGTTGTTCTAGTTTTGCTGAAATTATTGAAAAAGTGGAGTCTAACCAAGCAGACTATGCTGTTTTACCCATTGAAAATACCACTTCAGGCAGTATCAACGAAGTATACGACTTGCTACAACACACTAGTTTATCCATTATTGGAGAGCTAACGCATCCTATTAATCACGCTATGTTGGCAGCTAAAGACACCGACGTTAGTAAAATAAAAACGCTGTATGCGCACCCTCAAGTGTTTGCACAATGTAGTTATTTCCTTGCAGATTTAGGCAATATCGAAGTAAAACCCTGTGAAAGTACGTCTGCGGCCATGTTGATGGTAAATCAAATTAACAGTGAATCTGTGGCTGCCATTGGCAGTGAAACAGGCGGCAATCTATACGGCTTGACGGCAATCAAATCAAACCTTGCTAATCAACAAGAAAACCATAGCCGGTTTATAGTGGTAGCCAGAAATGCAGCAAAAGTTCCCTTACAAGTACCTGCTAAAACAACCTTAGTCATGTCTACAGTGCAAAAACCAGGCGCGTTGGTAGATGCACTGCTGATTATTAAAAATAACCAAATTAATATGACCAAACTAGAGTCTCGCCCGATTAATGGCAATCCATGGGAAGAGATGTTTTATATCGATGTAGAAGGAAACGTACAAGACGGTCCTATGCAAAAAGCCTTAGAAGAATTGGCGGCGACTACTCGATACTTTAAAGTACTTGGTTGTTACCCCAACGAAGAAATCAATGCCACTAAGGTGGCAGCAGTAAATGCTTTAACAGCTTAAAACCTCTACTGCCTTTTAAAATACAAAAAGTCCCTTCTTAGGGACTTTTTAATATGTTCGTTGTTGCGATAACTCAAAAGTGTTTAAGAATTTACATCCATAACCCTGTCATCGTCAGCTTTTAACAATAACTTTTTACTGCTAACTAAACACTGTTTAGCATAGGGACCAAACCAATGTCCGATAGTGAAAAACTGTTTTACAAACTCACCTTTATCGCCTTTTTCCAAAAGCGCGAGTGCATCATCAAACCGGTCTCGAAAGCGTTTGAGTAATCCGATACTTTCAGCATTAGTAAAAATTATGTCAGCATATAACTCTGGGTCTTGTGCAAACAATCGACCCACCATACCTAGCTCAAGTCGATAAATTGGCGAACTAAATGCGACTAACTGATTAAGATCGGGATCTTCACCCGCCAAGTGCGCACCATACACAAAGCTACTAAAGTGGCGCATTACCTGAATAAATGCCATTGCATCATCATGCTCTTTAGCGGTGCTCTCATGAACGATAGCTCCCCAGGTTTTGATTTGTTCAACCAGCCATTGATAAGTTTCAGGCTGTCTACCGTCACAAACCACCACTACCTGTTTAACTAAACTTTGTACGTCTGGACCAAACATAGGGTGCAAGCCAACCACTGGCCCTTGATGACACGCCAGCATGGTTTTTAAAGGATTGAGCTTAGTACTTGTCACATCTGCCAAAATTGCATTTTGCGGCAACAATGGACCCAGCTTAGTTATGATGGACTCAGTTAACTTAATCGGTACGGCCACTAAGACCAAATCACTGTTAGCTAAAATAGTCGCAGCATTTGGCCAATCATTTTGTTCTAAAACAGTGACTTCGTATCCACTGCGTGTAAACATATCAACAAAAATTCTGCCTAATGCCCCTGCACCACCAACAACCACAATCTTTTTAATATCAGGGCCTTTGCACAAATATTGATTATTCTGGGTCTGGTATGACTCACGCATAATCCGGCGCAGCAAATCTTCAATTAAATTGGGAGGCACCCCTTTTTCCTGTGCTTCATCTCTACGTTTAGCAATGAGCTCAGCTTCTCGGCTAGGAACATAAATAGGCATACCAGTACGACTCTTAAATTCGCCAACTTGAGTTGTTAACTTGGCTCTTTGAGCCAAAATATCGACTAATTGGCTATCCAACTTATCAATTTTTTCGCGTAATTCATCAAGGGAAATCGGGGTATCTGGCATGCTAGTTTTACCTTAAGCAGAATCTTTAAATTTATTTAATCTCATTGGCAATACCGTAATGAGCTTTTCTCTAGATTGGTTTATCAAATTTTCGGTATCTTCCCAACCAATACAACCATCGGTAATGGAGATGCCATAGTCTAGCTCACTCGGTAGCTTGCCGTCACTTTTTTGATTACCTGCATTTAAATGACTCTCTAGCATAATACCGATAATTGACTGATTACCCTCTAAAATCTGATTCACCACATTTTTTGCAACAAGTGGCTGACGGCGATAATCTTTGCTTGAATTGGCATGACTACAATCCACCACTAAACCTGCATGCAAATTTGATTTCTGGAGCTCAAGTTCACACTCAGATACACACACTGAATCGTAATTAGGTTGTTTACCACCACGCAAGATAATGTGACCGTCGGGATTACCTTGGGTTTTAATTACACTCACTTGGCCTTGCTTGTTTATTCCCATAAAGCTATGGCCAGAGGCAGCTGATTGCAGAGCGTTAATAGCGATATCTAAACTGCCGTCAGTACCATTTTTGAAACCAACAGGCATTGATAAGCCACTTGCCATTTCTCTGTGTGTTTGTGATTCAGATGTTCTGGCTCCAATTGCTGACCAGCTAAAGAGTTCAGCTAAATACTGAGGGCTAATAGGATCTAGAGCTTCTGTAGCAAGTGGGATCTCAAGTTCAGCCAACCAAATTAACAGTTCTCGAGCTTTACGCAGTCCTGCTTCTATATTAAAGGTGCCATCTAATGCAGGGTCATTGATCATGCCTTTCCAACCTACCGTGGTTCTAGGCTTTTCGAAATAAACACGCATAACAATAAATAAGGTGTCTTTGCACGACTCATGCAACTCTTTAAGCTTAAGAGCATATTCTTTAGCTGATTCTATGTCATGAATTGAACACGGGCCTGAAATCACTAAAAGGCGGTGATCTTTACGATGAATAATATCACTTATAATTCCACGTGAATCTTCAATTGCTTTGAGGGCTTTTTCGCTAACGGGTAGCTGTTTAGCCAATTGCTCTGGTGTAACTAATACGTCTTCAGCACTGACGTGTACGTTATTTACTAAATCTTTATGCATAACTATCTTTGTTTACCTACATCTAAAAACGCTAAAATTAAACCCTAAAACCAATGTAAACATTTAAATACACTTCCAAATACATCAATTTTCGAAACAGGCTTGACTTTTTACCAGCGTTTAATTGCGAGTGCAACCTGATTTTACTAAAACCAGCAATTTCGGTCGTTTGCTGTACGAAAAGCCTGAAATCATCCGTAAATAATACATTATGGGATAGTGCGACCAAACTAAAGTTCAACGTCCACTGTTTTTCAGTCATCCTTTAAGCCATTACAAAATGTGTGTTTAGGGTTAGTATTTTTCCTATTCTGGCAGTCTAAATCTGCTATAAACCTCGATCTTTGCTGGTCGATAGTTTACCTTTAATAATGAATGGTAAAATTTGCCAAGGGAGAGCATGAGTTTCTACCCGAATTAAAAGGACTTTTAAATGGCTGTTTCACTTTTGTTTGGTAATAAACTACCTTCGACTCGTCACCAAGGAAGGAAAACGTGGTAATTCATTTGCTTTTATATGGTTGTTTAAGCATTTTAATAATTGTTGCTATAACTGCGTTGGTTTCTCCTTGGTTTCGCAATTTAAAGTTAGCTAAGAGCCTCGCATTATATCCGTTACATTCTGCAAATTTAATCATCATTCTGGACAAACATAATCAGATTAATTTTATCAACTCATCTGCCATTACTTTCCTGCAAAAACATGGGTTTTCAAGTGATGATGGCAAAGTTTTATTGCCTGAAAACTTAGAGTTTCACCAGCACAATGCCCTTACAGATAAACAATATCATCAATACTTTGAAGTAAATATTCAGCAACACAGTTTTGACTGTGAATTATTGTGGCATCCTAAAACCAAACAATGGACGATTAGTTTAGTCGCCATCTCTGACTACACATTTAATCGACAAAAAAGTCAGCCACAAATTCGCGTCAATCCAGATACCGGTTTAGATAACCATTTCGTTTTCAAGGAAACCATTGAGCAAATGGTAGATGAAAGGCAAAGCTTCATCGCTGGCCAATTGGAAATTCGCTCCTATTCAAAATTATTAGCCGATGATGATATTGAAACTAGCCGTCGTGTATTAAAGGAACTTTCAAATTTATTAAAAGAAATTTGTGCAAACATTGATTTAAATATACGGATATTTCAATTAAGCGAAAAAAGATTTGGCCTAGTTTTACCGAATAATAACAGTCACCAGACAGTTAAAAGACTGGTGGCAACAATTAATAACAAAGTGAAAAAAACGCAATTTTCAGGTCAGCATTCTTTGCAACTTGATTATGGTTTTACTAACTTCCCTACGGATGGAAACAGTACTGAAGAGATTATCCGTAATACACGCATCGCTTTAGAAAACTCTGCAAGTCAGGAGTTTACTGATTATATGATGTTTAGTAACGAACTTGGCCAATCTGTAAGTCGTCAGAATACACTTCAAGATGCTATGCGTTCAGCCCTACTAGACAATCACTTTCAATTGTTTTTTCAGCCTCAATACTCTCTAAAAGAAAAGAAAGTCATTGGCGCTGAAGTTCTAATTAGGTGGCAATTCGAAGAACAATGGATTTCTCCATCGGAATTCATTCCTCTAGCAGAACATTCAGGGTTAATTTTACCTTTAGGTAATTGGATCCTTACCAGCGTGTGCCATAAAGCCAAACACTTAGTAGCAAAGGGTTATGAGGATATAATTATCGCGGTGAATATTTCACCGAAACAATTTTCAGCGCCTAATTTCGTTGAAATGGTAAAACGCGCTTTATTAACCAGTGGTTTAGATGCCAAGAACCTTGAATTAGAAATAACGGAAGGTGTTCTGTTTAATAAGGATGCAGATACCATTAATACATTAAACTTACTAAATGAAATGGGTATTAATTTAGCCATCGATGATTTTGGAACTGGATATTCAAGTTTGAGTTATCTTCAAACATTTCCTGTAAACAAGCTAAAAATAGATCAATCTTTCGTTCGCAACATGCACCTTAATAAAGCGGATAAATCCATTGTAAAAAGCGTTATTGAATTAGGAAGTGAATTAGGTGTAACTCTAATTGCTGAGGGTGTAGAGCAAAGCGAGCAAGTTGAATTGCTAACGCAAATGGGTTGTGACGAAATACAGGGCTTTTGGTTGAGCAAACCATTAGATGAAAGTTATTTCAGTCATTTTTTACATTCGAATAAGTCACTGTCCTGACCGCTAAATCTGCGCTAATTCAGTTAAACAATTGTTAACCGTAGGTGATTTATAATTAAAAAAACGAATTTATCGTCTTTATAACTGATTTAGCTCAACCATTTGTTGACTCTTGCTATTTGCGTAGTATTTTAAAAGCTAATAAATACCCTGAATAGAAAATCTCCACATTGAAAGTATCTAGCTTACACACGACATTGCTTTTCGCCCTTTTTTTACTTAGCGTTAGTCCTCCAGCCATTTCAAAAAATAATGAAAAACTACAATTCTCAGGTTTCGCTCGAGTAATGTTAGGTTACTTTGATGACGAAAATGCTGAATACGTGGGTTACGACAATAGTGTGAGCATAGATAAACAGTCCTTAATCGGTCTTCAAGGGGATTATTTATTTAATGATAGCCTCTCCTTTACTGCTCAGGTGGTTGGCCATACTGACGAACAGCGTAATTCTGGTTTAGAATGGCTTTATCTAACCTACGCACCAAGCAATGCTTGGCAAGTTAAACTGGGTAGGCAGCGAATTCCATTTTTTAATTATAGTGACAGCCTCGATGTTGGTTTCGCTTATCCCTGGTTGACTCTACCACAGCAATTTTACGATACAGCTTTCTTTTCGACTTTTGATGGTGTGTTAGCCAACTATGAATTTAGTTATGGCGATTGGCTGTTAAGTTATGAAGGCTATTGGGGGCGATTCGATGACAAGATTTATTTGAACAGCCAAGAAATAAACACCAAAGTGATTGGTCTTTTTGGGGTCAATGCAAGTATCTACTATGACAACTTAACTTTACGCGCCTCATTTAACCAAGGCGACGTGGATATTGAGCAAACACAAGCAGCTGAATTTAGCCAACTATTACGTCAATTAGGCTTCACTAACAGTGCCGATTGGTTGAATGCCAGTGGGGTTATTCAGCTTTATCATTTTAGTGCTAGTTATGAGAACGTGGATTATTTCGTGCGTAGTGAGTTTTCTAGATTCGACGGTAAAAGTGGATTAGTAGCGGATATTGATAGTTTTTATATCTCTGTTGGCTACAACTTTTATCCGTATACGGTGTACCTGTCTTACAGTAAAAAGAACCTCCATTTTGATCATCCCGATAACGAAATTCCGTTTGGCATATCCACCGAACTAGATACGTTGGCAGCCACCTACCTAGGTGTTTTAGCCGCCTTTCCTGATGACAAAGCAGCAGGCACGAAAATAGGCATGCGCTGGGACTACTTAGCGAACCTAGCTTTCAAAGCTGAAATGACCTTTGTTGAAGCCAAAGACGAAATTAGCAATGATTATGCGGTTAAAGATCTTGGCGGATTCGATGGTCATGGGGTCTTATATCAGTTGGGGGTAGAGTGGGTATTTTAATTAAATTTTGCTTTATAATCATGCTGATGTTTTTGCTAAATTGTATGCAAAAAGCTGCCGCTGATCATATTGTTATCGTTGCTAATGTCGATGACAAATCGATTAAGCTTAATCGTCAACAAATTAGAAATTTATTCATGGGGGGTGCCATTCCCCATAAGTTGCAGGCTATCGCTTTGTCACCTGATAATGAAAGCAGGCTATTATTTAATACTAAAGTGATTGGTCTCACAGAATCAAGAATTCAGTCTTTTTGGGCGCAGATGCGTTTTACTGGGCGTAAAAAAGAGCCCAAAGAGATTGATTCGGAAAGCGAACTTTTAGAGTACCTAAAAAATCACCAAGGAGCGCTGGGATATTGTCGTTCTGGTATCGAAATACCCAGTGAGTTAACGGTATTGTTGACCATTAATTAGCCTAGCAAGTGAATAAAATAGAAAAGTCTGTTTTCCATCATCCCCTACCCTAACTTTGTATGATTCGTATTCCTACCGAAACATGTTACTAAGATTATAGTGACACTTACTGATTAGATACTGGTTTAAGAGGCTCTGTAAGAGCCTCTTAACGGATAATTATGGACAGTTGACATCAATTATTACTTTGAAGCGGTAATAACGTCTCATCTCATACAGTCACAGTAACCCCACAATTACTTGTTAAAATAGGGAGCAACGGCCTGCTTAAATTCATCGGATGCCAGTTGGTTAGAGAATTCGATATTTTCTTTTGCCATTTGGGCTGTGATCATTTCACGATCTGAGTCACGAATAAGAGCTTTACTCTTCATCATAGAATCAACCGGCAAGCTTGCAATGTGTTGACTTACTTCTGCTGATAAAGACGCTAGCTGGTCGTCGGCAGTGACTCTGGATACTAAACCAAAACTCAAGCCTTCTGCACTGCTTAGGGTTCTGCCTGCCAGCAGAACATCGTTAGCTACGGCATGACCAACAACCCTTGGCAGTAATATGGAGGACGCGGCTTCGGGAACCAAGCCCAACTTAGTAAATGGTGCAGTAAATGACGCTGACTCACCGGCTAAGACAATATCACAGTGCAACAACATGGTTAAACCAATACCAATTGCTTTACCATTTACGGCAGCAATCAAAGGTTTATTCATTTTTGCCAGTCCTTGCAAAAATAGTTGTACTGGAGAGACATCCGTCATTTCCATCTCTAAAAAGTCTTTTAGATCATTCCCTGCAGTGAATATATCTCCGTTAGCGTTGATCAAAACACAATGTACTTCGTCATCAGTCAGACTGCGCTCCAGTCCTTTGGCTAATTCAGCATACATTTGCTGGTTTATTGCATTTTTCTGAGCTGGACGATTAAAGGTTAACGTTAATACATTATTTTCTAGTGTGGTGATGATTTCTTGCATTTAGACCTCGCTCGTTATTTTGTAACGAATTTTTAGTTAGTAGGGTTATTGTTATTATTGTCAATCACTACAGCTGGCACCCCAGCCACAGTGGTATTTTCTGTTACATCTTTGGTGACAACGGCTCCGGCACCAATAATGGCGTTATTACCGATGTTTACCCCAGGTAAAATTTTAGCGCCCATGCCGATCCATACGCCATCACCTATGGTAATCGGGCTAGCCGTTTCTAATCCTTTTTTGCGTTTTTGCGGATCTTTAGGATGGCTGGCAGTTGAAATTAACACTCCTGGTGCGAATAACACATCATCGCCAATGGTAACTGCTGCCGCATCTAAAATGACAACGCCGTGATTGGCATAGAAGTTTTTACCAATATGAATGTTATAGCCGTAGTCACAATAAAAATGGGGTTCTATCCAGAAGTTGTGACAGCGCCCAAATAGCCCTTTGAGTAATTTCATTCCTTGCTTAAAGTCATTAGGTGCTAACTGGTTAAACAGGTGACATTGGGTCTTAGCATGCATGCGTTCAGCATGCATTTGTTTGTTGCTGGGAAAGTATTCCAAACCAGCAGACCGCTTTTGTTGTTCGCTTAAATCGTTCATTACAGGCGACTTCCTTTATACTGACGAGCACTCTATATGATGACACCAAATTTTTCGAATCATTGGCAATGATAACTAAACATAAATAACCAGCCCAATCCTCTTAGTGGCTGTGGGAGGGTTCAAGGTTAATTTGCTCATTTTGCGTAAGATAGGTTTGCCAGAGTTGTTCATATCCGGCTAAGCGAAGATGAAACGCTGAATGAGTATGGGCTTGCCGATCATCTTCAGTGAAAAATGGCCCTTTGCCACACAGATTGCAGTAATTAGCTTGGTGTTTGCTGCTGGGGGTTAAATTAAGCTCGGCATAATCACAGTGGTTATTTCCCCATACATAGGTTTTGCTCGCGGTGGACTTAAGTACTTTATCCCGATCCACGTTACGTAGTTGATAACTTGGGAAGTCGGATTGCTGAAATTCCATCCAGCCTTTAAACCCCATTTGTTGTGGATTGGGAGTTAAATTTTCAATATTCCAATGAGAATAAGGTTTCACATCTTTAGAGGTTACATAAGCCAATTGCTTTCCCTTTGGATCGAGAAAGTAATCAAAGCTATGTTGTAAAAAACGCCAGATAAGTAATCGATTTAAGGTATTTTTATGTAACTTTCCCTTAGATTCAAACTCAGCTTTACTGCTAAAAGCGGGAATTAAAGGAAATTGAAAGATTACCAAATCAAAAGCATTGGATAGACTTGCGGGAAAACAGTCTTTATCGCAAATATCCAATCCATGAAAAACCTTCACACCATTGGCATTTAAGCTGGCCATTTGATTTTGATTATATTTAGCGGCTAAAGTGTCTCTGTCGTCTAACACAGACGCAGTCAACTGTGTCACCGCTAAATCCTTAAAAATAGACCAGGAAAACGATAAATCCCCATCGCCAACGGTCAGTACTCGCCAATCTTTGTGTAAATACATTATTTAGTGTTAAAGGTTCCAGTGATATAAAGTCTACTTACGTTTGCTCCAGATACAAAAACGGTTTCAAAAGAAACCGTTTTTGTATCTGGAGCAGTGTAAACAAGCAAATAAAAGCTTAAATTGCCATGACTATGGAGATCCGCTTATTATTGCACAGGTATAATCCGTAATTCCACTCGGCGATTTTGTTGACGACCACTAGCCGTGTCGTTAGTAGCAATGGGTTGAGACTCACCAAAACCTAATGTCTGTAAACGACTGGTAGCCACACCATTTGATTCTAAGTAAGCGGCAACGCTATTAGCTCGTTGTATCGATAATTGTTGATTGTAGGCGGCATCGCCCACTGAGTCAGTGTGACCTTCAACACTCAAACGGGTTTTTTCGTAACGGTTGATGACTTTAGCAACGTCATTCAATACCGGGTAAAAATCAGTCACTATAGAGGCCTTGCCAGTTTGAAAGGTTATATTCCCTGGGATCGCTAAACGGATACTGTCACCTTCTCGATACACTTCAACTCCGCTTTGTGCCAACTCATCACGGAACTCTTCTTCCTGATTATCCATGTAATTACCAATTGCACCACCAGCCAATGCGCCAAGGGCAGCTCCCCATACGTAACGACTTTTGTCATTATCGCCAGTGCCTTTCCCGGCTAGCGCGCCTAACACAGCACCTATTCCTGCGCCCTTCTGAGCATTATTTGCGTTGGACGCACACCCAGTGATAATCAAACTTGAAAAGGTTATTGCTAAAAGTGTCTTTTTCATTCTTTTCTCCAGTGGTGAAAATACTAAATAATTTTTCAACTTAAATGCCAATTTTTTACATTGAGATTGTCGAGATTAATGTTCTGTTTAAATAGGGTTCTTTAAGTAAAGTGAATAAGCAGAATCTATACCAAGGTCATTATAAATTGATTTATTTTATAAATATTGATGTATATCAGATAATTAAAATTTTAACCGGAAAAAGCTGAAGCTTGCCTGAACAGATTTGAAATTATGACTGAGTACTTGTTACAGTTTGATTTGAAATTATAGGAGAAGCGTTATAATGAAAAAGCCCAATAAATAGTTTTATCGGGCTTGAGTTATTTGACTTAGGTTATTAGTAGATAACTACTTACGATTACGACGCAATAATCCTAAACTCAATAGACCTGTACCAAATAAAAATAAAGTAGCAGGAGCTGGGACTGCAGTTGGATCTCCAGGGTTAGTGGCTGAACGGCCAAAATACAGATCATCAAACCCTAAAATATCATTGGTTGCATTAAAGGTAACACTTGAAATTAGTTGACCAAAATCTACAAAGCCCAGAAACGCACCACCACCTTCAATTGCTGAAGGCATATCAATAATTTGTTGGACTAAAGAGCCATCAACATATTCTATTGTCTGTTGAGGTACTAAGTCGGTTTGTAGACCATTTACATAAAATCCAAATGCATCTACCGGATCGGTAAAAGTGAAGGATACTGAGCCAGCGTTAACATTGCGCCAGAACGAACCACCAACTGTGGTATTAAAACCGCATACAGCACCACAACTAGAGCTCACTGTTGAACCGCCGGTTATGGTTAAATTTGCAGGAATAGCAGATTCAAAGTCAAAGACATCTATAGCGCCGGTAACATCAAAAAAATCAGACGCCGCCGCTTGTGCATTAATCATTTCTCCAAAAGAAGAAACCGCATCATCTGCACCTATATATGTTATAGGAGCAGAAAAAGCCCCAAAACTCGTAGTTAAAGCACCAACTAGTGCTAAACTTCTTATCTTTTTCAACATGGAATGTTCCTTAAAAAGCATATTTTAAAAAGTAGCACTAGATACTTCACAGCTACGCCAGAAAATTTAAAGCATTTAACAAGCCAAATTTAAAACATTTATTTTACAATAGGTTACATCACGAGTTGTATAAAAAACATACTAACTGTTAAGTATTCTGACACCTGGCGAGTGAATTTTTTCCCTGCGCACAACTTTATTACTGCCATAAAAAAACCCGCTTTCGCGGGTTTTCACAAGTTAACAATAACGCATTAATTAAAATCTTAGTTAAGCTTTTCTCTGATACGTGCAGATTTACCTGAACGCTCACGAAGATAATAAAGCTTAGCTCGACGTACCGCACCACGACGTTTAACTTCAATAGAAGAAACTGCAGGGCTGTGTGTTTGAAAAACACGTTCAACGCCTTCGCCGTTAGAGATCTTACGTACAGTGAATGCAGAGTGTAGGCCACGGTTACGCTTAGCGATTACAACGCCTTCGTAAGCCTGAAGACGCTCTTTGTCGCCTTCTTTAACTCGTACTTTAACAACAACTGTGTCACCCGGCCCGAAGGACGGAAGATCAGTTTTTAACTGTTCTTGTTCAATTTTCTTGATGATATCTTGATTGATTTTGCTCATCATATCCTCTCATCCTAGATTAACTGTCATCTTGCTGCGAAAACGATTTTTGGAATGCTTCCAATAAACGTTTTTGCTCCTCAGTCAGAGCTAGGTCATTTAACAATTCAGGGCGTCGTAGCCAGGTTCTACCTAGCGACTGTTGTAACCGCCACTGCCTGATTTTTTGGTGATTTCCACTTAACAACACTTCAGGAACGTTACGACCATCTAAACTCTCTGGTCGAGTGTAATGAGGACAATCTAATAAACCATCAGTGAACGAATCTTGTTCTGCTGATTGTTCATGCCCTAACACACCCGGCACAAAGCGCGAAATCGCGTCCATTAGCACCATCGCAGGAAGCTCTCCACCGCTTAACACATAATCACCAATCGACCATTCTTCGTCGACTTGTGACTGTATGACTCGCTCGTCGATACCTTCATAACGACCGGCGACAAATATCAGGCTGTCATTTTCAGACAATGCCTTCACACCGGCTTGGTCTAACTTCTTTCCCTGAGGTGAAAGGTAAATCACCTTAGTTGGTTTACCCGCTGCTTTCTTGGCAGCGTGTATTGCGTCTGTTAATGGCTGAACCATCATCAGCATTCCTGGGCCACCACCATAAGGGCGGTCATCAACAGTACGATGCTTGTCTTGAGTAAAATCCCTTGGATTAAAAAAATCTACTCGCAACAATCGGTTTTTCACCGCTCGTCCTGTTACTCCTTGCTGTGTAAAGCTGTTAAACATTTCTGGAAACAGACTCACCACACCAAACCAACGAAGTTCGCAAGAGTTATCCCCTTGCTCTGTCATTAGTGGGTTCATTTAAAACCCGGGATCCCAATCAACCTTGATTGTTTTCGCCTGCATATCAACCACTTTAATAACCTGCTCCCGCAGGAATGGCAACATGCGTTCTTTTTGACCAAAAGCATCATTCGAATTGGCTTTTACTAACATGACATCGTTAGCACCGGTTTCGAACAGTTCTTTCACTACACCCAAATCATAACCATTTTCGGTTATCACTTGCATGCCGACTAGGTCCCGCCAGTAATAGTCATCATCGGCCAGTTCAGGTAGCTGTTCAGCTTTAATGAAAATCTCTAGGTTTTTGATACTTTCAGCATCATCCCGAGATTCCACCCCAACCAGTTTCGCGACAACGCCTTTATTGTGCGTTCGCCAGAGGTCAACGATATATTCTTTTTTACCATCGCCCAAAAGCCATGGTGAATACTCAAATACACCTTGTGTTTCATCAGTATAGGTAGTGATTTTAACCCAACCTTTCACACCATAAGGTGCCCCGATTTTGCCAATCACTATTGTGTCAGACGCTAGACTCATCTATACCTCAATTTTTGTAGTACTTAAGCAGCTACGACTTTTGCATCTTTAACTAAGCGTGCAACACGCTCAGATAAAGTTGCGCCGTGTCCTACCCAGTGCTCAACACGCTCAAGATCTAAACGCAAACGTTCTGCTCGACCTTGTGCAGTTGGGTTGAAAAAGCCAATGTTCTCAATGAACTTGCCGTTACGTGCACGACGACTGTCTGCAACCACTACTTGATAAAATGGACGCTTTTTAGCGCCACCACGCTGTAAACGAATAGTAACCATATAAATGCCTCAAACTCGTAATAGCGTTACTGTTAACTTGTTTGCCCTGCTATTCAATATCATAGACACCGAAAAACAAGGCCGCCGAATTATACTGATATAGCTTAGGAATGCAACATGGAAAGGAATGAAAATGCTATTTATTAAGCAATTAGTTGAGAGGTTGGGGTAAAACAGCTGAAAAACACGAAATAACCCTAATAAACACTACCTATTCCGAGTTTAACTTAATTAACTTCGGGCAGTTCATCCAACCCTAGTTCTTGCCAACGCTGTTTAAATTCTGCCCTTTCTACATCAAGTAAATCATTATAATTATCAATTATTACTTTATAGGCTGGTGTTTCGGTAATAGCGTAACGAGAAGGTAATAATTTTAACTCTTTCAACATAACATAATCTTTAATTTTTAGTGATTTCAATAAAGTATTCGCTTCAGTCGATTTGCCCTGCTCTGCTAACCAAATTGATTTGAAGGTATCTCTGGTAGTGGGATAAAAATTTAGTTCATCCCAGACGTCGAATATCTGTTCAAGCTGAAGGTCAATTTTCGTAACTTCATCAGCTAATCCGCTGATACGAAAGCTATTTAAAATTCCAATCAAATTCAGCGATAAAGAATACGAACCGCTTTTAAAATAGACGTCGGCCGCATTTTGCAAATGCAGTTTATTTTTTCGAATAAATTCAACATCTAGTTGAGGCGCTAAAAATATGTAATAGTCGCGAGCAACAGACGTGCCCTGTAAATCGACTTCCCAACGACTTTGCTCATAATATTGCTGCATGTCAAAAGTCGCATTTTGACTAAGTTGTTGCTTAAAATTAATATAAGTTAGGTAAACATCAGGAATTCCTGTTTTAGGAATTTTTTCACTGTACTCCCAGAGCTGCATAGCCTCTAGCCTATCAAGCACTGACAAGCGATTACGCATATTGGTGGAGTTGGTTTTCAAATCAATAGCGAGTTGCTCACTTATTCGCCCTAACAAATCTGCATTCACTAGAAAGAACTCGTTAATATCCAAATAATTATTGCCGTTTAGCAACAATTGTTCTGCTTCTTCAAGCTTTTCCTGAGCCATCAGTGAGGTAACAAGATTAGCAACCACCACCCAAGAGAGCGGATCTAACCGGTAAGCTTTTTGCGCGCGCGCATAGGAAGTGTCAATAATTTCGGACGTAAGTTCGGTTAGCGGCATTACTTCAACTGAGTTATACAATCTTGCTAACACTAAGGATGAATTAGGATTTAATGCTAGTGCTTGTTCCAACGAATGCAAGTAGCTTTCATTTTCAGAATATTCCGTAAACGTTGAATAATAAACGCCAATGGCGGAGTGCACATGCCAAGTGGTTTTACCTATTTGCAGGATCTTAACAAAACAGCGTCCCATTTCCTCGGCAACTTGTTGTTTGGTAATTTCTTGCTCCCCATAGATATATAGCATTGCATAAGAATCCGCTAACATTGCCCAGGCTTCCACAAACTGAGGATCGAGTTTTGTGGCTTTTTCAAATAAGGAGATAGCCGTTAATAACCCCTTGCTACCCCTTTCATGATAAAGCGGCCAAGCACGCAAATAGGCATCATGGGCGTCAAGGTTTGTAGTGGGTTGATTATTAAGTACTTTAATATCGTCAGCGCCTAATTTTACTTTCAGTGCTTCGACTATATTGCGGGCTATTTCGTCTTGAATTTTAAATACATCAGATAACTCTCTGTCATACGTTTCAGACCACAAATGGTAGCCATTATCTGCTTGTATTAACTGGGCGGTAATACGCAATTTTGTCCCAGATTTACGCACACTGCCTTCGAGAATGTGCTTCACATTTAGCGCTTCACCAATTTCCCTTAAGTCTTCATTCTTGTCTTTGAAAGCAAAAGAAGACGTTCGTCCAGCCACCTGCAATTTCGGAATTTGTGCGAGTAAATTAAGTAGTTCTTCGGAAATACCATCTGAAAAGTATTCTTGCTCTGTGTCAGAAGACATATTCACAAAAGGTAAAACGGCGATGGATTGTGTTGATTGTTCTTGGTCATCCTCACCATTAAAAATATAGTTGGCTGCAATCAAATAGATAATGATGATGGACAACAAGCCAATAATTAAAAAATCGAGTTTTCGGCCAGTGCTTTTAGCAATAGATTCGTCTTGTTCCACATTAGTCGTGGATTTAACTCCTTCTGGGGTTAATTCAAATGCCCAAGCCAAAAATAACGCAATTGGAAAGCCAATGCTAATTAAGAAAAATACAATACCATTGAGGCTCATCGGAAGGTTTAATGCGGGTACCGCTATGGCCGTAAATTGCACGATCAACCACCCCAAAGTGAGGTATGCAATTGCAACTTTAACAACGTTCCTTCTTTTAAGTTCCTGCCAAAAATCCATCTTAGTTGCTCAAAAAACGTACTCTAAGTAAAGACGCTACCTTGAAACGCTTTTCAGTGCAAACTTTTTACAGGAAACACAACAGTAAGTGGTTAGTTGTTATAGATAAATGGGGAAACAGATGGCTGGAGGCGACTCCTCCAGCCGAGTAGAAATAAGAATTAACGCTTAGGTGGGAACATGCCTCCCATACCACCTGGACCTGGGCCCCCCATTCCGCCACCTGGAGGCATCATACCTTTCATGCTGCGCATCATTTTCTTCATGCCACCACCGGACATCTTTTTCATCATTTTTTGCATTTGGGTAAACTGTTTTAATAAACGATTCACGTCTTGGATCTGTGTACCTGAACCCTGTGCAATGCGGCGTTTGCGCGAACCTTTAATGATGTCTGGACGTTGTCGTTCACCTGGAGTCATGGAATTGATGATCGCTTCCATTTGGGTAAACTGTTTATCATTGGCTTTTTCTTTCATTTGCGCTGTCATATTGCCCATTCCAGGCAATTTATCCATCATGCCCATCATGCCGCCCATGTTGCGCATTTGTTCTAACTGCTCTTTAAAGTCTTGCAGATCGAAGCCTTTTCCTTTTTGAACCTTCTTCGCTAGCTTTTGCGCTTTGTCTTTATCAACCTTACGCTCAACTTCTTCGATAAGACTAAGAACATCGCCCATTCCTAATATGCGAGAAGCAATTCGTTCTGGATGGAAAGGTTCTAAAGCGTCTAGCTTTTCACCCATACCAATAAACTTGATAGGTTTACCAGTAATATGACGAACTGATAACGCCGCACCGCCTCGCGCATCACCATCGGCTTTGGTCAGTATCACACCAGTTAGTGGAAGTGCTTCATTAAAAGCTTTAGCCGTGTTGGCAGCATCTTGCCCCGTCATGGCATCTACCACAAACAAGGTTTCAATTGGCTTCACCGCTTCATGGAGATCTTTAATTTCTCCCATCATTTCGTTATCAACGTGCAAACGACCTGCAGTATCGA
Source organism: Aliiglaciecola sp. (assembly GCF_039982535.1). Taxonomy (NCBI): domain Bacteria; kingdom Pseudomonadati; phylum Pseudomonadota; class Gammaproteobacteria; order Alteromonadales; family Alteromonadaceae; genus Aliiglaciecola; species Aliiglaciecola sp. The sequence goes on along the minus strand of NZ_JBDWYG010000068.1, from coordinate 7,883 downwards.
CAATTAGTACATCAAAAAATTGCTTTTTAGCGTGGTCTATTGCGCCGTTGGCAATATCAATGGGACGTTGTAGGGAACTGGATGGGAAAAAACCCACATCTAAATCTTCAGCAAGTGTTTGCAGTTGCTTAATTGCCGCAGGACGGTATACGTCGGCACTGACCACTAACACTTTTTTCTTTTCACGTTCTTTTAAATATTTTGCAAGCTTACCGACACTGGTGGTTTTACCCGCACCTTGTAAGCCCGCCATTAAAATAACCGCTGGAGGCTGCGCCGCTAAATTTAACTTTTCATTAGCCGCGCCCATAACAGATTCAAGTTCAGATTGGACAATTTTGATGAAAACCTGGCCGGGTTTAAGGCTTTTAGTGACCTCAGTGCCCACAGCTCGCTCTTTAACCTGTGCAACAAAATCACGTACCACTGGCAAAGCAACATCGGCTTCCAGCAATGCCATTCTGACTTCACGTAAAGTCTCTTTGATATTATCTTCGGTTAATCGTCCTTTACCGCTAATGTCTTTAAGCGTTTTACCTAAACGTTCTGTGAGGTTCTCAAACATAATTCTTTGGTTTCCTATTTCTGATAATTAGGATTATACCTAATGTATTTGAAGATAAGAACCTTACTATTAAGAAGATTTATTTGGGCTGATTTGATATATACGGTAAACTTAATCAGTTTTCTCACTCTAACTGTTTGAATTACTACTACTTACCATAGGGCTTTTAAAAGTGTTAATAGAAATTGTCTGCATCGTTTTTTATCTGTTTGCCGCAGGCTGGGTAACCTCTCGTTTATTTCACCACCAAGGCCCTAATCCTAAGCTGATGTTAATTCCAGCGTTTTTAGCCTTAACAACCCACCTGTATTTATTGGTTGAAGGACTCAATCAAGCTCCTGGGGCAAATATGAGCATGCTCAATGTGGCCTCATTGATTGCTTGGCTGGTCACGGTAACCATGACAATTGCATCCTTTGCCTTAGCAACCGCCATATTAATGCCCGTTGTATTTGGATTTTCCGCCCTTATCGTGCTGCTGAGCGCATTGATCCCTGAAGTACATATCATGCAAATTCAACTGCAACCAGATTTGGTGATCCATATCACTTTAGCCCTGCTTGCCTATGGCTGTTTGATTATAGCGGTTTTATATGCGCTGCAATTAGCTTATATAAATGAACGATTGAAGCAGAAAAAAACATCGTTATTGCACTCATCTCTCCCCCCTTTGATGACAGTAGAAACCATATTTTTCAAACTGTTATTAGCTGGGACTATATTGCTAACTTTATCTTTAATCAGCGGCTTCCTGTTTTTAGATAATATGTGGGCAAGTGAACAAGCTCACAAAACCATATTGTCAGTTATCGCTTGGTTAATCTTTTCTGTCACTGCCATTGGCCATCATCAATGGGGCTGGCGAGGAAAGCCGGTTATATCTGCAACCTTAGTAGGTGCTTTTCTGTTAACACTGGCCTATTTTGGTAGTCGATTCGTCAAAGAAGTGATACTGAGCTCGTAAAGTAATTAAATATTCAGCTTGAATCCTGATGAAGATAAACATACATTCATACCTGACCCACAATATAGGAACTATCTAGTTGGACGACATCTCGACGAGTACGTTAATTACACTGCTCGGCATTCTGGTATTTCTTTCTGCGTATTTTTCTAGTTCTGAAACAGGAATGATGTCGATTAATCGATATCGTTTGAAGCACCTTGAAAATGAAAACCATAAAGGCGCGCTTCGTGTAACTAAATTACTCGCCCGTCCCGATAGGCTAATAGGCTTAATCCTAATAGGGAATAATCTAGTTAATATTGCTGCCGCCTCAGTTGCAACCATTTTATGCTTGCGATTATTTGGCGATGTGTGGGGTTTAGCTATTGCAAACTTCGGTCTAACTTTTGTGATCCTGATTTTTGCCGAAGTCACCCCAAAAACTGTTGCCGCGCTCTACCCTGAAAAAATCGCCTTTCCCAGTTCCATTATTCTGCTACCACTGATGTTCTTGTTATACCCCTTGGTATATCTTATTAATGGCATTTGTAATGGTTTGTTAATGTTATTACGAGTTAACCCCGTCAATAATGATGGTAAAAATTTAAGTCGTGAAGAATTACGCACTGTTGTCCATGAAGCTGGCGCTCTGATTCCACAAAAACACCAAGAAATGTTAGTTGGTATACTCGACTTAGAGAAAGTAACTGCAGAAGATATTATGATCCCTCGCAGTGAAATTGTCTCCATTGATATCAATGATGAATGGAAAGATATACAGCGACAACTAGTAAATGCACAACATACTCGAGTACTGTTATATAGAGACAGTATCGACGACGCTGTTGGTTTTGTTCACATGCGTGATGCTCTTCGACTCTTGTCTAAAGATCAGTTTACTAAAGCGAGTTTGTTACGGGCGGTTAGAGAAATTTATTTCACACCAGAATCAACTCCTCTACATACGTTAATGTACCAATTTCAAGCCGCCAAAGAGCGAATTGGTTTAGTCGTGGATGAATATGGTGACATTCAAGGTTTAGTGACTCTTGAGGATATCTTGGAAGAGATCATTGGCGATTTCACCACCAGTATTGTGCCCGACCATTCCAAAGAAGCCAATATTCAACAAGATGGAAGCGTATTAGTTGACGGCAGTGCTAACTTAAGAGAATTAAATAAAGAAATGGACTGGCACTTCCCTACGGAAGGTCCTAAAACCTTAAATGGGTTGATATTGGAACATTTAGAAGATATCCCAGATGCGAATATCAGTGTGCGAATTCATGGTTATCCTTTAGAAATCATCGAAATTAAAGATAACATGGTGAAAACCGTGAGAGTCTTGCCAGCTTATTACAGTATCCCGCCAGAAGACGAATCAAGCTAACGTGTCTTAGGGAAAATAAGCTTAAGTTTAATCATAGAGTGAATAATTTTGAAAAGCTGAAAGTAATGTGGGTGTTAAGATTGCTTTTGAGAACGTTTAAGTAAGATCGCTTGTTTGATTTTTTCTACATTTTCGTTGAGGTTTGCTAAGCGCACGTAAATATTTTCCAACTCATCATCATGAGTTAGTTGCGATTGTTCCACGTGCTGCTGTAAAGCCTGCTGTAAATAAGCAGGTAAACTTTTACTAGACATAGGCCTCCCCTCACATTTTTATCGGAATAGAACGTAAAAACTGTAGGAATTTGCAGCAGAAATTAGCAGAAAACTATTCAGGGGTAAATGTTTTTACAATGTGTCCTTTGGACTCTTCAACATTATAATCGATACACACAATTGTGCCGGTAGAAAACATTCTCATCTCTTCTATTTCACACATCTCATCGACTAGGTAACTCACAAAAGGCATATGACTCACCAATAATAGTCCAGTAACATTTTGATGTTCTTGGGCAAAATGGTCGATAGAATAGTGCAATGCTTGACAATTACCACTGGGCACTAAATCTGAGTTGGAGCGAATATCAGCAATTTTAGTCGCTAGATTCACTTGTTGAAATGTTTGCTGGGCTCTCAAAAATGGGCTCACCATAGCGTGGCTGAGTGATATTTTAGAGTCTTTAGCAAACAATGTTAGCCAGTCGCCACTTTTCTGAGCCTGAGAGATACCATAATCATTTAAAGGTCTTAATTGATCATTTTGTAAAGATGGTTCAGCTTCACCATGGCGCATCACAAAAATGTACATAATTGGTCCATATAACGAAATCTATCCACACTACTTTTTGTGCGGATTATTACTAATATTAATATTGCCTGAATTCAATTTTATATAGTAGAGCCGAAAGGCAATAAAAACGACCTGTTTTAGAGGATTATTTTGTAAATTAGCGAAAATGAGTTTTAATGGTAAGTTAACTTCGCAAATATGAAGGTTTTAATTCAGGTTTAATCTTGAAGCAGTGCCACTAAATAAGTTCTATTTGTTTGTAGTGTGGATTTTTACTATTTAATATTTTTTTAATAAACAAATTTCCCCTGTTTATTTAAAAATTTTTTTAATCAGTTATGCTTGTATCAAATTCCAAAAAAGGTGATTTAGTTGCAGCTAAGTACAAACGACAAAAGGACTTATTTACATATTACCCTTGCCAATGGTTTGCGGGTATTGTTAGTAAATGATATTGAATGTCGAAAATCCGCGGCAGCTGCCTGTATTCAAGCAGGACACTTTGATGATCCTAGCCATATTCCTGGATTAGCCCATTTACTTGAACATATGCTCTTTAATGGCAGTGAAACGTATCCAGATGCAGATAACTTAGATAAGTACCTTTCACCACACAGTGGCAGTGCAAATGCCTGGACCGGTACAGAGTTTTCCAACTATCATTTTGACGTAACACACTCTCACTTTGTCGAAGGCCTGCAGCGTTTTGCTGATATGCTGTTTAAACCTTTGTTTACTCAAGCTGCAATTGAAAAAGAAATAAACGCCATTGATGCTGAGTTTAAACTTAAGATACATGACGATCTTCGACGTCTCTATCAAGTGCATAAAGAGACCTGTAATCCAGCTCACCCTTTTAGCAAGTTTTCTGTTGGTAACCAACAGACATTTTCAGCACACTCGTTACAAACAATCCAAGATGCATTGATTGATTTGCATAACAGGCACTATATTGCCAATAATATGACCCTGTGTATCGTCAGCAATATGACACTTGATGAACAAAAACGCTGTATTGAAGAGACATTTTCTACTTTTCATTCTGGTGACGATTTTAAACGCCCTACTCCCCCCCCTTTGTACTTACCTGAACAACTGGGCGTAAAAATAAATATTAAGCCAATTAAGGATGCTCGCCGTTTAATCGTGAGTTTCGCCTTACCAGATATGCAACTTTACAATGCATCGAAGCCATTGGAATTTATTAGTCATTTATTAGGTGATGAAGGAAACGGCAGCCTACTGAATCATTATAAACGATTGAATTGGGCAACTAACTTAAGTGCCGGTGGCGGGATTAATGGTAATGGTTTCAAAGACTTTAATGTTAATTTGCAGTTGACTAAATTTGGTGAAGATAATATTTCGGGAATACTGAATAGTTTATTTTACTATATAAAACTAATTGCAGAACAAGGACTAGAAAAGTGGCGTGTTAAAGAAAAGGCTATTTTAGGGAAATTAGCCTTTGAACATATAGAAAATGCAAAACCGTTAGATGACGCAATGCAATTTTCCAATTTAATGTTCCATTATCAAGAAACGGAAATTTTATCAGGAGATTATTTGATTACAGATTACTCTTTTCATCCCATAAAGACTTGTTTATCCCTTATGAGTCCAGAAAATATGCGTTTGAAGTTAATCAGTAAGGATCTACAAACAGATAAAATTGCTCGTTGGTACGAAACCCCTTATGCAATTGAACCCATTGACCAACACTTATTAACTGCGCTGGCATCCCCTACCATTGTAGATGATCTTCATTTGCCCCTGCCAAACCCTTATATTACCGAGTCCTGTACATTAGAAAGTATTAATCAAGAATACCTATTACCTAGCAAAATTTTGCATGAACAAAACTTACAGGTTTGGTTTGCTCAAGATTCGCAGTTTAACCAACCAAAAGGTGATTGCTTTATTTCCTTCGATTGTGAAGCAGTCACTCAGGGTATAAAAGTATCGGCTTATAAACGGCTTTGGGTTGCGCTTATGGTTGAGCATTTAAATGACCAATTCTATCATGCAGGCGTTGCCGGATTGCATTACCACCTGTATGCACATCAAGGTGGATTTTCTATCCACACCAATGGCTTTTCACATAACCAACTCGAACTAAGTTTAAATATTTTAAAGCAAGTCATGGCGGATGTTGATCTCCAACCTTTGTTCGAGCAGGTTAAACAGAAACAATTAAAAAATCTGCAAAATTCACTATTAAACAAACCTATTAACCGGCTATTTGCAAGGCTGTCCGGTTTAATTCAACGCTTTACTTATGCACCGTTGGAGTTGTTGCCAATTGTTGAAAATGCGACTTTAGAGGATATTTATTGGTTAAAAGCGGAGTTATTTAAAAACTATTCCGTGGAAGCCTTTGTTTTTGGTAACTGGACAGCAGAACAGTCGATTCAATTTGCTAAAAGACTAAATGAAATGCCTAAACCCCCACTCTCTATGCCTCAAATAAAGAGAGAAGTGGTGGATTTGAAAAATGCTATCCATTATGAAAATCAAGTATCAAGTCAACATCCAGATTCAGCAGTGGTACTGTATCTTCAAACTCCTTCAGCCCAAACAAAAGATGTAGCTTTAACCATCCTAGTGGAACAATTACTGGCTTCACCGTTCTTTCATGAAATACGCAACGAAAAACAAATAGGTTATTTAGTGGGAAGCGGTTATTTACCTCTCAATCAACATCCGGGAATGGTATTTTATGCTCAATCCCCAAACTATAGTGCGAAACAAATATTACTTGAGATCAAGAATTTCCTGTTTGAGATAACCTCAAGTATTGATGATTATCAAGAAGTTTGGTCCCACGTTAGAACGAGCGTTTCTAAACAACTAGAAGGCAGCGACACCAACCTGACAGCCAAAGCCCAAAGGTTCTGGCTTGCCATTGGCAACCAAGATCTCGAATTTAATTTACAAAAAGCCATTGCAGATGCACTGTTTGCATTAACTTTCGATGATATTAAAAACTTCTGTCAAAAACTTATAGCCCCTACTGATGTAGGTACACTGGTTCTTTATTGCTATGGAGATAAAAATGAAGTCGATGATATTCCTGCACAAGGCACAGCGATAAATGATTTAACCGCATTCAAACAACAAGCCACCTATGTCATCTAAATACGCTTATCCAAAGTCAGGTCGTTGATTAAATTAGTTATTCAGAATTTAGGCTTTAAATGTTTGTTATATAGCTGGTGAAATTCGTATTTTTAGAACGGTTTTTGAACGAAAGTGTAAATATTTGTTATTTATACGGTAAAGAAGTCACTCAGAACTTGTACAGTGCCCTTAATTTGGGCATATTACATCTTTAGATTCGTCAAATTGTTACTGCTTTGTATGAAAAAAATAATAATAATAATAAAACAAAATGCATTTGCGATAAGTGAACCTTCGATTTGAATCGATTATTTCAATCAGCTTGGCTAATTGCATTTACCCTGCTTTTATCTTTCAGCCACTCTACTTCCTATGCCAATGTAGCTGACATTCAGCTTCGTAACTTCTCGGTGCAACAAGGCCTGTCACAAAGTACAGTACTTGATATTATTGAAGACCAAGAAGGCTATATTTGGGTTGCCACGGTTAACGGCCTAAACCGTTTCAATGGTGTCGACTTCAAACAATACACGGTTAAATTACCTGACGGAAAACAATTTCCCATCGAAATGATCCGTAAATTGTTTATTGATTCAGATAACAATCTTTGGTTTTCGAGTATTGGCGCAATTGCTAAATACTTACCAGAGAAAGACAGCTTTCAAGTTTATACTCAAAGTAACTCCAACTTAAAATCTCATAATTTTTGGGCGATAGGTGAAACCACTGACGGTAGACTGCTTTTTTCTGGTGAAAAACAGCTGTATGAATATAATCAAGAATTAGATGATTTCACTGCTATATCTTTTAGTAATGGTGAGCAACTAAATGACTCTGTTAGAACAATTTATACGCAAGACGATATTATTTGGTTGGGAACAGAAAGAAATGGCATATATGCAGTCGATCCCAAAACCAACAAGCTCTACAACTTGGAACAAGACAACCCTTGGAATATTCACCTAGAAGCTAAAAACCTTTACGACATCGTCAAAATTGATGATCAATATTGGTTAGGCACGTCTATAGGCGCAATCGTTTTATCAGAAGATTATCAAGTTATCATGCAATTA
>NZ_JBDWYG010000067.1:0-91307 GCF_039982535.1 Aliiglaciecola sp. | reverse complement strand
ACAAATGGGCATTTCAGCACCCTTAGCTGGTTTAACTATTTTTATTCTTTTGTTTGTGTTCTTCCGCAATATTCCGCTCATTATTGCGCCCATGATAGTCGCTATGGCCACGGTAATCATAACCATGGGTGCGTTAATTGGAATGGGCTTCACCGTTCATATCATGTCGTCAATGATTGCTATTTTTCTGATGCCTATTGCGGTAGTTGATTCGGTGCATATATTGTCGGAGTTTAGTGACCGCCATAAGCCTGGTGAAGATCTACAAGAAACCATAGAAGAAGTAGTAGGCCATCTATTTACGCCCATGCTATACACATCAATCACCTCATCAGTGGGGTTCTATTCATTGATGTTAACCCCCATTCCACCGGTGCAAATATTTGGTGCCTTTGTAGGCTCAGGTATCTTATTGGCGTTTTTAATCACAATTACCTTTATGCCCGCCTACCTGTCTAGGATGAGCGAAGCTTCATTACAAAATCTTCAAGATGTGATGCATAGCCAACAAAGTGGAGGGACCAGAATAGCCAAAATAGCAGCTGGCTTGGGTAAGATTGCAATGAATTTTAAGGGCTCATTGATTTTGAGTTTTGCGGCGATTTTTGCAGTATCGGTTTGGGGAATTACGCAAATTCAAATAAACGATAACCCAGTAAGATGGTTCAAACCAGACCATGAAATTCGAGTCGCTGACAAAGTTCTCAACGAAAACTTTGCAGGAACCTACGACGCATACGTTGTGCTGAGTCAACAATCATCGTTAGTACCAATTCACAACTTAATGATAAAAGACCTGCCTTCTACTTTAAATGAATGGCAACAGAGCACAGTTGAAAAGCTTAAGAATGAGCCATTAAACGAACAGTATCAACAACTTATTATTGAAATCGAAGACAAAATGTTTTCCCAAATAAGTTCTATAGAAGATCAGTATTTGAATCAGTTGTTAAGTCTGACAGAGTCGGCTTTAAGCCAGTCAAAAGCGTTCCAGTCACCACAACTACTGGCCTACATAGAATCCTTGCAACTTGAATTACAAGGTTCAGGGCTAGTGGGTAAATCCAACTCCCTTGCCGATGTGACCAAAGTAGTCAATCGTGAACTCAGATCCGGTGAAGCAAAAGATTACCAAATCCCTGCGTCACCACAAGCTGTGGCGCAAACATTAATGCAATACCAGTCATCCCATCGCCCTAATGACCTATGGCACTTTGTTACCCCAGATTACCAGCAAAGTTTAATTTGGTTACAGTTAAGCAGTGGTGATAACCAAGATATGACAAAGGTAATTCAATTGGTGGATGATTACGTAGCCAGCCATCCCCTGCCCGCAAATATTGAACTAGGATGGGCAGGCAAAGCTTATATTAATGTCATTTGGCAAGAAAATATGGTGGCAGGCATGCTTAATAGTTTAATTAGTGCATTTGTGATTGTTTTTGTGATGATGGTGATACTCTTCAGATCCCTCGTGTTTGGTTTGCTAGCAATGCTGCCACTGACCATCACTATCACTTTCATTTATGGGTTGATTGGTATTATTGGCAAAGATTACGATATGCCAATCGCTGTTTTATCAGCATTAACACTGGGTTTGTCAGTAGACTTCGCCATTCACTTTTTAGAAAGGGCCCGCGCCTTATACAAACAAAACAAAGATGTTAAACAAACATTTGCGTTGATGTTTCAAGAGCCGGCTAGTGCCATTACACGTAATGCCCTTGTCATTGCCCTTGGTTTTACTCCCTTATTATTTGCTCCCCTTGTGCCCTATATCACTGTGGGCGTATTTTTAGCGAGTATTATGGCGATTTCTGCCCTAGTGACATTGCTTATTTTGCCCGCAGTAATGTCGTTGGCAAAAACCTTAGTGTTTAAAAACTAAGTCAACTTGGAGGTTTAGAATGTTAAGAGTTACATTATTTACGTTTTCATTATTAGTGTCGTTACCGGGCACTGCAGCCGTTGATGTTGATGAATTAATTAGCAGCGCTGAAAAGGTTGCTTATTACAGTGGCGAAGATGGCCGCTCAGATGCACGGATGATGATTGTTGACTCTCAAGGACGTAAACAAATGCGTCAATTCACTATCTTAAGACGTGATATTGAAGACAACGGTGATCAGCAGATGATGGTGTTTTTTAGCCGTCCTACGGATGTTAAAGACACTGTATTTAGAGTGGAAAAACATGCTGATATTGGAATTGATGATGACCGCTGGTTGTATCTACCGGCACTGGACTTAGTCAAACGCATATCAGCTGGCGACAAACGTACCTCTTTTGTGGGTTCACACTTTTTTTACGAAGATGTATCTGGCCGCGCTATCTCAGAGGATAGCTTTGAACTGATGAATGAAACGTCGGAAAACTACATTTTGAAAGCCACCCCCAAGTCCGCAGACAGTGTTGAGTTTAGCTACTACCACGTCAGCATTAGTAAACAAACAAAGCTGCCGGTGAATATTGATTTTTTTAATCAAGATGGTGTGAATTACCGACGAGTTGAAGCTATAAAAATCGAAGAAATTCAAGGATTTCCTACAGTGGTTCGCTCCAAAGTAAGCGATTTGATTAATGGTGGTTATACCTTAATGGAATTTAGAAATATCAGCTATGATCTAGGGCTACCTGACGATGTATTTTCTGAACGAAGTTTGCGTACCCCGCCTCGCCAATGGTTAAAATAATGAAAAATAGGTTATCGTCCCGCACTTTTTTAACGATGATGTTACTTTTCGTCACGTTAAACACTCTAGCCCAAACTTCAGAAGATGAATGGGATATGGGTGACTGGTCGGAAGAAGCAGTGGAAAGCCCGATATTTACCGGCTTTATTGACGTTAGCGCGGGCAACAGAATATCCTCAGATCCGGTCATCGATGGTGCTAAAACCCTCAGAGATATTCGTCTACAAGTGCAGTGGGAAAAGCTACTCAGTCATTCCAGTTTAACCATCACCAGCGACCTGTATTATGACGGTGTACTCGATGATGTGAAATTAGATGTTCGGGAATTTGCTTGGCAAGGAAGACTAGATGCTTTTGGTGAATGGGGTAAATATTTTGATTTAAAACTAGGTCAACAAGTGTTGACTTGGGGAACAGGAGATTATTTATTTCTAAATGACCTTTTCCCAAAAGATTATCAATCATTTTTTGCAGGTCGTAATGATGATTACCTCAAAGCACCTTCCCTATCCGCTAAGTTATCTGGATTTTTTGATTGGGGAAATATTGACTTGGTTGTTACCCCAGAATTTGCAGCAGACAACTACATCAATGGCGATTACTTTTCATTTTTCTCTTCACAGGTAGGCAGCAACATCGCACCAGGTTTTGAAGTAAATCCACCTTATTTACCGGAGTCGCCAGAATATGCATTACGCTATTATAAAACCTTTGGCTCATCCGAACTCGCCATTTATGCTTACGATGGCTTCCATAAATCGCCCAGCAGCCAAACCAGTGAAGGCCAAGCTTACTTTTCTGAACTCAAGGTTTATGGTGCCAGCATCGTAAGCCCTGCTTTTGCAGGTCTGCTCAAAGCAGAATTCGCTTATTATGCCTCTCGAGATGATAATCAAGGCACGGATCCGCTAACTCCAAACGATCAAAGTCGACTTTTGGTTGGCTATGAACAGGAGTTAATGAAAGATGTATCTGGCAGCCTGCAGTGGTATTTAGAACGCACCCATGATTATTCACAATTAAAGTTAAACTCCCTAACACCAGAATATGATCCCAACCGCAGTCGTATTGTCCTTACCCAACAACTTGTTTATCGGTTAATGCAACAAACCTTAACCATAAACGCTTTTAACTTTTACTCCACCAGCGACAAGGACGGTTTTTTAAAATTGCGTGTTGATTACAGTCCAGTTGACCAGTGGCGACTAGCAACGGGTATGAATTTATTTTACGGCGATGACAATCACACATTTTATAATCAGTTTGAAGATGCGAGTAACTTCTACGCTAGCTTCAAGTACTTTTATTAAGCTACTAAACCATTAAAAAAGAGGATAATTATGTCTGCTGAACGAGCGTTAACCGCATTTGCCGGTTTTATGGTGTTAATTTCCGTTGCCTTAACGGTTTGGGTTCATCCCAACTTTGTTTGGTTTACGGTTTTTATAGGTGCTAATTTATTTCAACAAAGTTTTACAGGCCTGTGCCCTGCCACCTTTATTCTTCGTAAAGTGTTTGGTTTTAAAACCGAAAAAGAACTGGCGAATGGCCAATAAAATTCAGTAACACGCCATAAATGACAAAACCAAAAAAGATAACGGCCCACATAATCAGATCACGCGGGCAAATTATCTTCCGTCGTATTTTAAGCCATATTTCTGTAATTTCCGATAAAGGGTTCGCGGACTCACTTCTAATTGCTGGGCAAGTTCATCTACAGGTAAAGTGCTAGAAAAACACAATTGAGAAAGGTACTGTTTTTCGACTTCATCTAAGGAAATAACTTGCTTCACGTCCTTGCCCTCAAAATTATCGGAATGAATGATGAGTTCCGGCAAATCCTCAACCTCAATAATGTCTTCATTGGCAAGTAACGCTGAATGCTCGACAATACTTCTAAGCTCACGAATATTGCCAGGAAAATCGTACTGACTTAATTTAAGCATCGCTTGTTGACTAAATCTTTTACGATGTAGTTCGGATTGTTTTAAAAAATGTTCGGCTAAAATAGGGATATCGGAACGACGCTGAGCCAATGAAGGCAACATAATGGGAAAGCCCGCGATGCGATAATACAAATCTTTCCTAAACTCACCCGATGCTACTAATTCAAGTAAGTTCTTATGACTTGCACAAATTAATCTAAAATCAGCTTTTTTCTGTTTAATCCCACCTACGGTGCGATAACAATGGGTTTCAAGCAGTCGCAATAGTTTAACTTGCATAGCCAAAGGCACATCTGCTATTTCATCAAAAAAGACAGTGCCACCATTAGCCATCTCTATCAGCCCTTTTTTGGCATGGGTTGCGCCAGTAAAAGCACCTTTTTCATGACCAAATAACTCCGACTCAAATAAATTTTCGTTAAGACCTGTACATTCAATAATTACAAAGGGTTTTTCTGCTCGAAAACTCGACTCGTGAACAGCCTTAGCCACTAACTCTTTACCAGTACCCGTTTCGCCGTGTAAAAGCACCGCAATATCGGACTTGGCTGAGCGGTTAATCTTATTTAGCATCTTTTTAAAAGGCTCTGATGCGCCTATCATAAGTTGCGCATTCGACTCATTGGACGCAAACTTTATACGGTCTAACACTTCTAAAAATCCGGTGGTGATACCATTTTCATCTTTGATGGGTTTCATCAAAATATCACAATAGGTTTTACCGTATGGGGTATCGTGAATATGAATAACACTGCTAGTTTTATCGGTTTTATTACACTGCTCCATTGGACAATCTTCACCGTGCTGATCACAGGGGCTTGAGTTTCGGTGGGAAATTTCAAAACAGCGACTTTTGCCTACTATCACTTCATTTTCATAGGTATCTCGATAAGCTGGATTAACGGCTAAAATACGGTATTCAAGATCAATAAAAATTGCCGGCTTTTCCATTGCATCAATAATCGATTGTACGACACTCACATTCATAATCCATGAAACCTTCATTAAGTCATTATTGACTCATACTCTGACAAAAATGACACAGGAATCAAGTTATATCTAAATCATCCGAAATAATTTTAATAAAACATATAATTTTCAATACCTTAAATAATTTTGAATTTATAGCACGGGTCTTGCTTATTAAGTATTTACATGTCGTACCCTTTAACGATATTAAAAAAGTAAGGATCTAAAATGGCTAAAATAGTGATCTTAGGCGCAGGAACCGGTGGCATGCCAGCGGCTTATGAAACAAAAGAGATATTAGGCAAGGAACACCAAGTTGTTGTGATCAATGAACGAGCTGAATTCCGGTTCGTTCCTTCCAACCCTTGGGTTGCTGTTGGATGGCGAGAGCCTAACGCAATAACGATGCCCATTGAAAAATATCTCAATAAAAAAGGCATTGAATTCATTTGCGCAAGGGTGGATAAAATCGATGCACAAAACAATGTTATTTTAACCCACGAAAACCAAAGCATAGAATACGATTATTTGATAATAGCCACAGGACCTAAACTTGCCTTTGCTAATATTCAAGGAGCTGGACCTGATTTTTACACGCAATCCATTTGTACCTTAGATCACGCTCAACAATGCTATCAAGATTTTGAAAAGCTAATAAAAAATCCAGGGCCAGTTGTGGTTGGTGCTTTCCAAGGCGCCAGTTGCTTTGGGCCTGCATACGAATATGCGTTTATCTTAGATAAAGCACTGCGAGACGCTAAGATCCGCCACAAAGTACCCATTCACTTCGTTACCTGTGAACCTTATATCGGGCATATGGGCTTAGGTGGTGTGGGTGACTCTAAAACCATGTTGGAGTCAGAACTTAGAACCAGAGACATAAAGTGGACTTGTAACAGCAGCGTAGATAAGGTCACTGAAAGTATGATGTTCGTTTCTGAGTTAAACCGAAAAGGTGAAGTTGAATTCGAGCATCAACTACCTTTTCAACATGCCATGCTTATCCCTCCATTCAGTGGTGTTGACGCTGTGGCAAATGTTGATGCTTTGTGCAACCCTAAAGGTTTCGTTCTCACCGATGAATACCATCGCAATCCAACCTACCCGAATATATTTTCCGGCGGAGTCTGTGTTGCTATCCCTCCAGTTGAGGCAACTCCAGTCCCAACAGGAACGCCTAAAACAGGTTACATGATCGAAACTATGATGACCGCCATCGCCCACAATCTAAAAGCCCTCATTATTGACAAACAACCGCCTCACACTAAAGGCACTATGCATGCAATTTGCTTAGCCGACATGGGCAACACAGGAGCAGCATTTGTAGCCATGCCGCAAATTCCGCCCCGTAATGTTGCCTGGTTTAAAAAAGGGAAATGGGTACATTTAGCCAAAATTGCATTTGAAAAATACTTCATGCGAAAAATGCGCACGGGCACAAGTGAACCGGTTTACGAAAAGTATGTGCTAAAAGCACTTGGAATAGAACGACTAGAATAGGAAATACTATGAATAGAATATTAGCAATATGTGCAACTACAATGGGTATGTTAACTCTTGTCAGTTTCGGATCTTATGGAACGGCTACTAAGGTGGAAGAATTAGCCACAAAAAAGGAACCGCTAATAAATAATCAGGTTCAAAATCATGAAGCATCCTCAAAACAACAGATGCAAAACATTGCCAAACAAAAAATGCAGCAATTTGGTAAGCAACTCAAAAGTGAATTACTCAATGCAATTGGCACTGGTGGCTTTGAAAGTGCAGTAGAGGTTTGTCAACAACAAGCACCTAAAATTGCCGCTGAACTATCCACTAATGGTTGGACCCTAAGTCGCACAAGCTTAAAAACCCGCAACCCCGATAACCAACCCAATGAGTGGCAAAAAGAGGTATTAGTGAACTTTGAACAGCAATTGAAACAGGGCAAAGCAATGGATAAGTTGGTCTTTAGTGATATTAAAAATGGGCAATTTAGAATGATGAAAGCCATTCCTACTGGTCAGTTATGTGTTGCTTGTCATGGTACAAATATATCCTCGGATTTACGTGAAAAAATAAACCAACACTACCCACAGGACACGGCAATAAACTTTTCGTTAAATGATATACGCGGCGCTTTTAGCGTCACTGCGCCTATGTCTGAGTAGACTACTGCCAAACAAATTAATCCACAAAATCAGCTGCCAAATCAGCAACTGTCACTTATGACACACTTCTTGTCATAAGTGACACAACAACTTGACAATAAAGCCTCCCCAAAAATAAAACTCCAATCCTTTCAATACCTTAAAATATTTTCCATATTTGGCACGCAGAATGCAATTTGAGTTCAATAATGTTGATTAAGATCAACTCCGAGGTAGAAACCATCGGAATATAATAGATTCGACAACACTTTTTAAATCACTAGGAGAAACAGTATGAACGAGACTCTAATTGAGTTATCTCGTTGGCAATTTGCCTCTACCGTCATGTTTCATTTCATATTTGTTCCATTAACCTTAGGCTTGAGTTTTATGCTTGCCATAATGGAATCTGTGTATGTTTTGACTGGCAAAGAAATCTATAAACAAATGACCAAGTTTTGGGGTAAGTTGTTTGGGATCAACTTTGCTATTGGCGTTGCCACAGGCTTAACCATGGAATTTCAGTTCGGTATGAACTGGTCTTATTATTCCCATTATGTAGGTGATATCTTTGGTGCGCCTTTGGCGATAGAAGGACTCATGGCCTTCTTCTTAGAGTCTACCTTTGTTGGTTTATTTTTCTTTGGTTGGGACAAAATGACCAAAGTGAAACATCTAATGACAACTTGGTTAGTTGCCATAGGTTCTAACTTCTCTGCCCTTTGGATCTTAATTGCCAATGGCTGGATGCAATTTCCTGTGGGTGCAGAGTTTAATTTCGAATCTATGCGCATGGAAATGACCAGCTTTGCAGAAGTCATATTCAACCCTGTTGCGCAAGTGAAGTTTGTACATACGGTATCTGCAGGCTATGTGACCGGTGCAATTTTTGTTCTAGCTATTTCTTCTTATTACTTACTTAAAAACAAAGATGTTGCTTTTGCTAGACGCTCGTTCGCCATCGCGGCCAGCTTTGGGTTAGCATCGGTTATCTCAGTTATTATTTTAGGTGATGAGAGTGGTTATGAACTAGGTGATGTTCAAAAGGTTAAATTAGCCGCTGTAGAGGCTGAATATGAAACCCAGCCGGCCCCTGCTGCTTTTACCCTGTTTGGCATACCCAATGATGAAACTGAATCTGTCGATTACGCCATCCAAATACCTTATGCCATGGGTATAATTGCCACACGCTCACTAGACGAAGAAGTGGTTGGCTTAAAAGAACATAAAGAGCGCCATAGAGAGCGTATTTTATCTGGAATTGTAGCTTACGACTTATTAGACAAAGTCAGAAATGGCCAAGCGACAGAAGCTGAACGGGCTGATTTTGAGCAACACAAAGACAATTTAGGCTTTGCTATGCTGTTACAGCCTTTTACGGATGATGTTACTAATCCTTCCGAAAATGCTATTCAACAAGCTGTTGATTACAGCATTCCAAAAGTTGCACCGTTATTTTGGAGTTTCAGACTGATGGTTGCCTCTGGATTTGCCATGTTAGTGCTGTTTGCCCTAGCCTTCTATTACTCTACTAAGCACCAAATTACTAAACCTCGCTGGTTATTGAAATTTGCTCTTTGGAGCCTACCACTGCCTTGGATAGCCTCAGAAGCGGGTTGGTTTGTTGCCGAATATGGTCGTCAACCATGGTCAATTGCAGAAATATTACCGGTACATGCATCAGTATCCAATTTAAGTGTTACTGACGTCGTTATCACGATAATAGCCTACACATTCTTCTATGCAATTATGTTTATCGCCGCCTTTTATCTAATGCAGAAATACGCCAAAAAAGGCCCCAGTGAAACTTTTGCCGAAGCCGAGCGTGAATTAGAAGAAGCGGCACAACTACTAAACGATGAACAACCTCAAGGAGCAAACTCATGATTGATTATGAAACCCTTCGTGTTATCTGGTGGGTGTTGATAGGTGTATTACTCATAGGTTTTGCGATTACCGACGGCTTTGATTTAGGAGTCGGTGCATTATTGACGCTGATTGGAAAAACCGATCAAGAACGCCGAGTCATGATCAATACCGTGGGGCCCCACTGGGACGGTAACCAGGTGTGGTTAATCACTGCTGGTGGCGCTATTTTTGCTGCTTGGCCAATGATTTATGCTACAGCGTTTTCTGCTTTATATTTAGCACTAGCCTTAACCTTAATCGCGCTGTGGATGCGTCCGTTAGGTTTTGATTACCGTAGCAAGCTAACCAATAAAAAATGGCGAATGATGTGGGATTGGGCGCTTTTCGCTGGCGGCTTTATTCCTGCCCTAATATTTGGTGTGACATTTGGTAACTTACTACTGGGTATTCCTTTCGAGTTAGACGAGACTTTAAAGTCAACCTATACAGGTTCGTTTTTCAGTTTACTAACACCATTTGCACTACTAACCGGACTAGTTTCAGTTGCAATGCTGTTAAACCACGGAGCAACTTGGTTACAACTTAAATCCGATGGTGACCTATATCAGCGGGCACGTTCTTTGTCAGTAATACTAGCTTCAACAACAGCGGCTCTTTTTGCCTTAGCAGGTGTGTATTTGGCCCTTGGCGTCGATGGCTATCAAATCACTTCAAACGTAGATATAGCTGCAACCAGCAATCCTTTGCATAAAACCGTATCGATTGTAAGTGGAGGATGGTTACAAAATTACAGTGCCTATCCATGGATGATAGCAGCCCCTGTTCTAGGTATTGTTGCTGCATTGGCCTCCGCCTTCTTTTCTAGTATCGGCAGAAGTGGCAAGGCATTTGTTGCAAGTGCGCTAAGTATTGCAGGCATTATTTTAACTGCAGGGTTCTCAATGTTTCCATTTTTACTACCCAGCAGCATCATGCCTAACGCAAGTTTAACCGTATGGGATGCAACCTCGTCGTTTTTAACTCTACAAACCATGTTTATTGTGGCCTGTGTGTTTGTACCTATTGTGCTGTGTTATACCGCTTACGGTTTCTGGGTTATGAGAGGACGGGTAAAACAAGCTGACTTGAGCAAGTCACACGCAATTTATTAACAATAATAGGAGAGAAATTATGTGGTATTTCACATGGATTTTAGGCGTTTTATTAGCATGTTCATTTGGCATTATTAACGCCATGTGGCTTGAGTCAACAGAAGATATGGATCGCACGGACGAATCATAATGGCAACTGAAATAACACCTCAAGCAACAGCGTGGTTAAAGCGGCAAAGCACGGAATTTCGTGGGCCGCAAACCAAGGTGTTTTTGGTAAGACTAATACAGTTTAGCGCTCAAATCGTCACCTTTTGGTTTTTTGCTGAAATGATGATGTCGATAGTTGTTGAGCAGCAAACAATTGATGCCCGCAAGGTGTTATACCTTGCGGTTGCATCAAGTATTTGGTTAGCCAGTGTATATTTTGCAGATAGTCTATCGGCCATCTGCAAAACAAACGTTGAAAGCCAAATTGAAGGCGATATCCAACAAATTTGGCAGCAACAACAAACCGCCTTAATACGCCGATATTCATCGGCTTATTGGCAACAGTTAATGTTCGATCACATAACTGATGTGGGTAATTACGTCAGTCAATACTGTGTGCAAAAGTGGATGGCCGCTATAACACCCCTGGTTATTTTATTGGTGATAGCGCCAATTAATTATGTTGTGGCAATCTCCTTACTACTTAGCATGCCTGTAGTTCCTTTATTTATGATTATTGTAGGTAAAGGGGCAGCTGCACTCCACCGTAAACATTTTATCGCTTTGGAACGTTTAGGGGCGATGTTTTCGGATAGGTTAAAAGCCCTCCCCTTAATCACCAGTAGTAATCAACACCAAGAACAACAGACACGATTAAGCCAGGCCAGTAACATTGTCAATTCTAAAACCATGAAAGTGGTATCTGTGGCATTTTTGTCTACCACAGTGTTAGATTTTTTTTCCACCTTATCAATCGCACTGGTAGCAGTTTTCATTGGCTTTAGTTTAATCGGTGAGTTTGAATTTGGACCTAGTATGGATCTTCACACTGGTCTATTTATGCTACTTGTGGCTCCGTTATTATTTGCAGAATTAAAAACCTTGGGAAAATACTATCATCAAAAGTCCAAAGCAGAGGCCAGTGCAGAACGATTTGCAGAGATATATAACGAGGTAAAATCTACGCTAAAAGAGCCAAACTTCAATGGTATAGATTGGCTGAACTTTCAAGTTCAGGAACCTAAGATTAGTGCCAGAAAAATCTCAATACGCCCCGGAGAATGGGTATTTTTAGAGGGGCAATCAGGCGCAGGTAAAACCGTTCTGTTAGAAGCATTAATGGGGTTTCGAGAAGCCTCTCACCACTTTCCAGCGCCTAGCTATATGCTTACTCAAGATAGCGTAGTTTTAGATAATACCCTTAGATATAATTTAACCTTGGGAAAAGACATCCCTGATCATTTGCTTTGGGAAGTGTTAGTTGATGTGGAGCTTAATGATTGGGCGTTTAACCTAAAACATCAATTAGACACACCTTTAGGCGACTATCCTCCTTTATCGGGAGGCGAAGCTCAACGTTTAGCCCTTGCTCGTATTTTACTAATTGACGCTGACGTCGTTTTTCTTGACGAACCCACCGCCCACCATACCCAAGAGCAACACAAAGTACTGAGCCTGTTGTTGCATCAACGTTTGCAGCAAAAGACGGTTATTTGGGCGTCGCACAAATCTATTCCTTCCCATTGGTTTTCACAACATTGGCAACTTGAAAATGGCATTTTAAGGAACCCAAATGAAACATAAAAAACTGTTGGCGGTTAGCTTATTGCTCGCCATAGTGCACTTTCTAGTGGGTTTCACTATTTTATTAGTATCCTCTTGGTTTATTGCCGCCTCAGCGATTGCGGGTCTGGGCTTTAACTATATGTTGCCAGCAGTAGTTATTCGAGGCCTAGCGATTTTGCGCATTGCTTCTGGTTATTTCAGTATGCTATTTGGCCATCATCACCTACTCGACTCCTTAGCCGACATTCGGGTATCTGTGTTCAAATCTCTTGCTGACAATCACGTTATTGCGCGGGATACGTCTTTAAACGCACTGGCTTATCAAAGTGAAGAAGTAGCGTCAATTTGGATTGCTTGGGTGGGCCAAAATGCCGGAGTATTATTATCCATCAGTGCGCTAATGTTCTGTGCGGTAGTGTTTACACCCGCATTAACTTGGCCATTAATCGTGTTTTTAGTCGTGTTTAGTGCCATTTACTTGGGATTAGTATTAAGTACCTTAGGTAACGCTGTAAAACTGGCTAAATCTCAAAAATCCACCCAATTGAGTTTAATTCAACACGTTGAAAGTGCGCCTATCTGGCATATGCAAAATCAAGTTCAACCACCTAAATTAACCAATATTCGTAAAATACAAAACCGCATCCAATCGAATACTAGATTAGCGACCTTACTCACCTCTATCACCAGTATTGCGACTATGTGTTTTATATTAATTAATTACGCAGGAGCCCATGTGGGAAACAGTTTGTTCGTGATCATCCCCATGGCATTACTGAGTGTAAATGATTGGTTGGGCCGCGCCATTGAGTCACAAAACAAGCTAACAAGTTATCACATTGCCAATAAAAGCATGGCAGCTTTGGTACAGGTGTCCGTACCTATACATCGGCATCATACCGAGGTAAAAAGCCTAAATGTATCTAACTTTAAAGCCCAAAACACCCGTATGCCAGAAGTGTCGGGCACATTCGACTCTGCCAGCTTGAGTTTAATTGTAGGCAGTTCAGGCTCAGGGAAAAGTCGTTTCCTACAATCCCTTGCAGGTTTGATTCCTTGTCAAGGTAGCCGGAAAATCAACCAAAAAGACCTGCCAAATGGGTTACTTGACGACAGCCTTTATGTTGAACAGTTTCCATATTGTCTATCAGATACCTTAAAAAGTAACTTGCTTATCGCCAACCCCGAGGCATCGGATGCTTGCTTAAACGAAGTTCTCAATAAAGTGGGTTTGGGTTACATGACGGATATCAATCAATGGATTGGAGAAAATGGAAGACGTTTTTCTGGCGGTGAAAAAAAGCGTCTAGGTTTAGCTCGCGCTTTATTAAGTCAAGCAAACCTCATTTTAATTGATGAGCCATTTGAAGCCTTAGACGAAAAGAATATTGAAATTGCATGTGCTCTTATCAATCAATTAGCCGAGCTGAAAATTGTGTTGGTTGCTTCTCATATTATTCCTCATCAACTCAAAATAGATCAGCAAATATCACTCGATCCAAAGTTGCAGCTCGAAACCAGCAAAGAAGGAATCTTCCACCATGAATAAACTCATCATTCAACCATTTCTGGATGAAAACACCAATACAGTCACCTATGTCTTAACTGATAAAACCTGCAACTTGTCTGCGATTATTGACCCAGTTTTAGATTTTGATGCCAGTTCGGGCACCCTATCTTCTGCCAGTGCAGATAAGGTGATCAAATATTTAGATGATAATAATTTTTCCCTAGAGTGGATACTGGAAACCCATGCCCACGCCGATCATATAACTGCCTCGCAATATATAAAAGAAAAGCGCGGCGGCGAAATTGGCATAGGCGAACATATCCGTATAGTTCAAACAACCTTCAAAAAAATCTTTAACTTAGATGCAGAATTTCCTTGTGACGGAAGTCAATATGACCATTTGTTCAGCGACGGAGAAATAATTAAGTTAGGGCACTTAAACATTCAAATAATGAATACGCCTGGTCATACACCTGCCTGTGTGAGTTATTTAATTGAAGATGCCGTTTTTGTTGGTGATACTTTGTTTATGCCCGACTACGGCACGGCTCGCGCAGATTTCCCCAACGGCAGCGCTAAAGCCCTGTACCAATCGATTCAAAAAATTCTTGCACTGCCTGGAGATACCCGTATTTTTGTGGGCCACGACTATAAAGCCGAAGGTCGTGATGAATATGCCTGGGAGTCGACGGTATTTCAGCAGTTGCG
The DNA here is from genome assembly GCF_039982535.1 of Aliiglaciecola sp. NCBI lineage: Bacteria > Pseudomonadati > Pseudomonadota > Gammaproteobacteria > Alteromonadales > Alteromonadaceae > Aliiglaciecola > Aliiglaciecola sp. The sequence goes on along the minus strand of NZ_JBDWYG010000067.1, from coordinate 76,616 downwards.
CAACAATATTCATGTAAAAAATGGCACCAGCGAAAACGACTTTGTGAGTATGCGCAACGCACGGGATAAAACCCTTGCGGCCCCCAAACTTCTGCTACCCTCTATTCAAATGAATATCCGCGCAGGACTAATGCCCGACACTGAAGACAATGGTATTTCTTATTTAAAAATACCTCTAACCAGTAAGCTGGGTTAACCCATGCATGATCCAATAATTTGGTTTGGTGCAATAACCATGGGCTTGAGCCTCGGTTTGCTGGGCTCTGGTGGCAGCATATTAACTTTACCTTTACTCATTTTTATTGCTAAAGAACCTGAAAAAATAGCCATAGCTGAATCTCTGTTGATTGTTGGTTTAGTGGCATTAGTTGGCACCATAACGCACTACTTCAAAGGGAATATTCTTTACAAACTAGTCATCTATTTTGGTATTCCTAGTATGTTTTCAGCATATGCTGGGGCGTATTTGGCGCAATTTGTAAGCGTTAAATTACAAATGCTAATTTTTGCCGTAATAATGCTATTAGCCAGTGTATTCATGCTCAAACCTATTTCTCCTGTTACTGCTCAAACAGCACCTTCACAATCAGTGTTTTGGTTAATTCCCGCTAGTTTATTAGTCGGGTGCTTAGCCGGTTTAATTGGTGTTGGTGGTGGTTTTCTCATTGTGCCAGCACTCATGTTTATTGCCAAAATACCCATCAAGCAGGCTGTAGGTACCAGTTTAGTGATTATTGTGATGCAGAGTGTTAGTGGCTTTTCCCAGTATTTACAGGTATTCCAATATGCTGATATCACCCTAAATTGGCCCCTGATTACACTGGTTAGCGGCTGTGCTATCGGTGGCATATTAGTCGGTTTAAAAGTTGCAGATAAACTTCCACAAAAGGTGATTAAACAACTCTTTGGTGCTGGCTTAATAGGCTTATCAGCCTACACCTTTATCGCAAACTTTTAATCAAGGATTAGTTATGCCTATCATCAATTTAAATGACCACTTTTCAATATCTGGTGAATTGGACAAAGCACAGCTATCTGAACTAATAAAAAATGGCTTAACCCTATTAATTAATGTTCGACCCGACAATGAGTCTGCCCATCAAATGTCCAGTCACGAATGGAAACTACTTTGTGGTTCACTTGATGTTGATTACCAACATTTACCGGTTAAATCGGGTTGTTATAACAACCAACAAATAGCTTCATTTAAACAGTTGATTGAACAACAAAAAGGCTTAGTGCATTGCTTTTGTAGAAGTGGAACCCGTGCAGCTCACCTTTGGGCGCTGAGTCAAAAAGATCAACGTTCTTTTCAACAGTTACAAAACCTATGCGCCGCCAAAGGTTATGATTTATCAGCGATTAAAGAGCATTTTGCGTAATTTAAAATTAAATCCATAGATTTAGACTAGACTAATAAAACAGCCATCTGATGATCGCCAGTGGCCTCCAGTTTGGGGGCAATAGTTTAGGAGTTAACAATGGTTTTTTTACGCAAATTTTCATTGATCTATCGATTAAGCTTTATTGTTATTTTAATGGTGCTGGTGCTAATACTTCTCAGTTTCAGTGTCCTAAATCACCATTATCAAGCTCTAGAACAACAGGCTCACAAAGAAAATAAGAGCGTCGTAGATGTGGCTTATAGTGTAATTGAACACTTCCATCAATTAGCCGTTGAAAAACAACTGAGTGAAGAAGACGCCAAAGCAATGGCCATCGCCACTGTTAGTAATCTGCGCTACGACAGTAACAACTATTTCTGGTTACAAGATGCCACTCCGAGCATGATCATGCACCCTTTCAAACCTGAGTTAAATGGGAAGTCCCTTTTCGATAGCACAGATGCAAATGGCAAAACGTTTTTTCGAGAAATGTCCCAACTAGTTAAACAACAAGGTAGTGGTTTTGTGACTTATGTTTGGCCATTGCCAGGTGAAGAAAAACCAACACCCAAAATATCCTATGTTAAAGAATTTGCGCCCTGGGGTTGGACCATTGGTTCGGGGATTTACATGGATAAGCTTGACGCTTTCTACGCTAAATTGCGTAACTCATATATAATTGAAGCCTCTATTGGGTTGCTATTTATTCTAGGTGCGACTTGGTTAATTAGTAGAAGTATTACCGCACCAATTCAAGAAGCGGCTGAACGTATGCGTGATATAGCCCAAGGTGAAGGTGACCTAACCCGCCAACTCCCCGTCCAAGGGAATGATGAAATTACCCAGTTAAATCAACATTTCAACCAATTCACCTCCAAAATACGAGAGTCTCTTATTCAAGTGAAGGCAATTGTCGAAGAGTTAATTATCCAATCTAACTCTGTTGCCAAGGTCAGCCAAAGTAGCAACACGTTTGCACAACAACAAAGTGACGCGACTATTCAAGTTGCTGATGCGATTGATCAAATGAGCAAGCAAATTACTGAAGTAAGCAACAATGCATCCAATGCCCAAAAGACCACAAGTGATGCAAAAAACAACGCACAATCAGGGGCAGTTGCGGTTACTCGTAGCGTCGACGACATACAATCTTTAACAACAAGTATTGAACAAGTTAATTCAGTTGTATCTCAATTAGCCGAGCAAAGTGAAAATATTGGCAGCGTATTAGATGTGATCCGCTCCATTGCGGAGCAGACTAATTTATTAGCCTTAAATGCGGCAATTGAAGCAGCTCGCGCAGGCGATCAAGGTCGAGGATTCGCAGTGGTCGCTGATGAAGTGCGCACTTTAGCTAGCCGCACTGGACAAAGTACAGATGAAATTCAAAGCATGATTGAAAAGCTACAAAATGATGCCAAAGCAGCCGTAGACGCAGTAAAAATGAGCCAAGACACCTCTCAAAAAACCGTCGGTGACATTAATCAAGCTAACCAAACACTGCAAGAAGTGGCCAGATTAATGGGACAAATGTCGCAAATGAATAGCCAAATTGCCCAAGCCACAGAGCAACAAACTGAAGCTTCTCACGCCATTAATTTGCGATTAAATGACTTAAATGAAACGTCTGAACAATCTGTTACAACGGCTACAACACTAAACCAAGCAAGCCAAACTCTTAAAGCACTCAGCGATAAGGTCCATACTGTGGTAAATCGCTTTATATTATGATGTTGAGGCTATTGAGTTGCTGGTAAAACTATATTGGTATAGTCCCCGTTTGGGGCCGCGTGATTAACAGAGCCTAAAAAACACAGGCTTTACTATTTTTGGCTAGCATCCATTGTTATCATTTGTACAAACTCTCAACTGAACATCATTATGAAAGTCATTTTTTCACATGGAAAAGAAAGTGGTCCTTGGGGATCTAAAATACGAAAGTTAGCCGAGATTGCACAAAACCTCGGCCATTCAGTAGACAGTATTGATTACTCTGGTATTGATAATCCTGATAAGCGTGTTGATAAGCTATTAAAAATACTCGCAAACACAGATGATAAGGTTGTTTTAGTGGGCTCTTCCATGGGCGGCTACGTTTCCATAGTAGCTGCGCAAGAATACGCTTGTGAAGGTCTATTCCTACTCGCCCCCGCGTTATTTATGCCAAACTACGCGAAACAGTCTTACACTCCTAAGACCCAAAACCTTTCTATCGTCCATGGTCTTGGTGATGATGTGATCCCCTATCAACATTCAGCGAAATATGCGCAACAATCTAAATGTGAATTACATCTAATCGAAGGTGATCACAGACTCAACTCGTCACTGGATGAGGTATCAGAGATTTTTACGGCCTTCTTAACTCAATTCGAGTAGTTTGAGAATTTTAAAAGCTTTTAGGAGCAAATATATGGATTTAGTGAACTTTAGCTACATTTTATAAAGAACATTGTTGTAACTAAAATTCTTAAACGGATAATTGGTACACGCAAATATTCACCGCACTGGCTAAATTGAGGGAATCAATTTTGCCACTGCCAGTAATGGTGTATGCATCGGCAGCACAGGCCGACAAGGCATCACTGGGCACCCCACGAGCTTCGTTGCCAAACAAATAACATTGGTAATCGGAAAACTCTGGACTATTGATCTGTTTACCTTGCATATCCAAATAGGCAAAACGTTTAAACCGAGTCTGTAATTCTTCTAATTCAACCTCTAACTCAATGGGTACATGGAATATGGCCCCCATACTGGCGCGCACCACTTTAGAATTAAAGGGATCAACACTGTTGGGACTGAGCAATAATCGAAAATCCCCAAACCAAGCTAAGGTTCGCAAAATAGTCCCAAGGTTACCGGGATCTTGCACTTCATGGAGATAGATGCAGCGTTCTCCTTGCAGGTTTGTTTGCTGCAATTTAGCCGCCTTTGGCAATGGCACACAAGCTATAATGCCCTGGGGGCTTTTGGTGTCACTAAGCTGTGCCATTTGCTTTTTATTGAGCACTACCAAACTACTTTGACTAAACAGTGGTTTAGCCCAATCTTGATACTCTTCGGTGATATATAACGTAATATTGCTTAATTCAGGGCCTTGTTTTATTGCTTTTTGAAGCTCTAAAACCAGATGTTCACCTTCCACTAAATAATAACCAAACTGAGCACGGTATTTTTTTTGATGGAGCTTTTTTACATCATCAAATTTCATATTAACTTGCCTTGGGATAGTGACGAGATAAAACACAAGTTAAATACAGCACCTTCGGTCATGTAGTTCCCTATTTTTTATTTAGTTATTTATTTATGGATTGGATAAACGAATTAATCTACTCGCAAACTCATTGTAACCCGTTGATGAAATCAAGTCAGGCAAAAATAAATTGTCTTTAAAGGGCATATTTTACCCTGAGTAATTTGCAAATTTGCCCTGCCAGCTTACAATAAGCGCCGTTTAAACCATCTAAAATAGCAGACTCACTTTATGGCACGCTCTAAAACCAGTAAAAAATGGCTGGACGAACACGTTAACGATCCCTACGTAAAAAAAGCGCAAATTGACGGCTACCGTTCCCGTGCAAGTTATAAGCTGATTGAGATTAACGAAAAAGATAAGTTAATTCGTCCTGGCAGCATTGTGATGGATCTTGGCTCAGCGCCTGGTGGATGGTCGCAAATAGTCGCGCCTTTGGTAGGCAAAAAAGGCCGAGTAATAGCGTCAGATATTTTACCAATGGATTCAATACTGGATGTGACCTTTATTCAGGGTGATTTCACCGAAGAAGCGGTTTATGACCAAATTGTTGCTGAATTAGACAATGAAAGAGTCGACGTTGTGGTTTCAGATATGGCACCGAATATCAGTGGAGTGAATGCCACCGACCAATACAGTTCAATGTACTTGGTAGAATTAGCCCTAGATATGGCTCGCAATGTCCTTAAACCTGGCGGCAGTTTTTGTGCGAAGGTGTTCCAAGGTGTGGGCTATGAAGAATACTTAAAAGACGTACGCAGTTCATTTCAGAAAGTGGTTATTCGTAAGCCTGATGCGTCTCGTCCACGTTCACGCGAAGTTTATATAGTAGCCAAAGGGTTCAAAGGGTAAATCAAACTTTGTGCTGGGCGTTAGCGTTCTAACAAAGGCAACTTATCGGCAACCCCGTTCCACTTATCAGCGTCTTCTGGAGGCGCTTTTAGCTCGTTCAAATTAGGCCATTCCTGGCATAGTTCTTCGTTTAATGCTAAATACTGCTGTTGATCGGCGGGCAGTTCAGTGTCTTGAAAAATCGCATCAGCCGGACATTCAGGTACACAAAGGGCACAATCGATACAAATAACAGGATCAATCGCCAAAAAATTAGGCCCCTCAAAAAAGGCATCTACTGGGCATACGGCAACACAATCTGTGTATTTGCACTTAATGCAATTGTCGGTCACTACAAAGGTCATTGAAAGCTAGTTTGGTTAGGAACAAAATATGCTGACAAGTTTAAAGAAGCCGGTTAAAAACACAAGTTTCTTTAGGTTTTTGTTCAGGCGAACTAAATTCATTTAAATTCACTTGAATTGATCTGAAATCTACCTAAACAGGGCTATCTATCGCAGATTAGCTGATTTAAAATATCGCGCCCTGACAGACAGGCTGTCCGGCGTTTAAAGAGTGTGAAATATGTTACGTTTGACGGATATTAAGTTACCCCTAAATCACCCAGAACAGGCCATTGAGCAAGCAATACTCAATAAGCTCAAAATTGAGCAAAGCCAGTTAATATCCTACAACATGTTCAAACGTGGCTACGATGCACGTAATAACAGAGACATCCAACTCATTTACACTTTGGATGTAGAGGTTAAAAACCAATCTGAACTGCTCGCGCAATTCGAACGAGATCCCCAAGTTCGACTCACTCCAGATATGCAATACAAGTTTGTCACCCAAGCGCCGGCTAATTTAACACAGCGACCCGTTGTGGTTGGCTTAGGACCCTGCGGTTTATTTGCCGCGTTAATTCTAGCGCAAATGGGCTTTAAGCCAATTATCATCGAGCGCGGAAAAGAAGTACGAGAGCGCACCAAAGACACCTTTGGTTTTTGGCGTAAAAAACCTCTTAATCCAGAATCGAACGTGCAATTTGGCGAAGGGGGGGCTGGTACATTTTCAGATGGCAAACTATATAGTCAGGTAAAAGACCGCAAACATTATGGTCGAAAAGTACTCCACGAATTTGTTGCCGCAGGCGCACCTGAAGAAATCATGTATGTGAGTAAGCCCCATATTGGTACCTTTAAGTTGGTCAATATGGTGGAAAAGATGCGCGAAAAAATTATTGCCTTAGGTGGCGAGTTTCGCTTTAGTACCCGCGTAGAAAAACTCGATTTAATTCCTCAAAAACAAGGTTATAAACTCAAGGGTTTGCACTTATCTGATGGTGAATACCTAAGTTGCAATCAGGTCATATTAGCAATAGGTCACAGCGCCCGAGATACCTTTACCGCACTTTATGAGCAAGGTGTGCATATTGAAGCTAAACCTTTTTCAGTGGGCTTTCGCATTGAACATGAACAAAGCATGATCGACAAGTGTCGATTTGGTGAAAATGCCGGCAACCCAATTTTAGGGGCAGCAGATTACAAACTCGTTCATCACTGTAAAAATGGCCGCACCGTGTATAGCTTTTGTATGTGCCCAGGGGGCACTGTGGTAGCCGCAGCTTCTGAACCAGGAAGAGTGGTCACAAATGGTATGAGTCAATATTCTCGGCATGAGCGTAACGCCAACAGTGCCATAGTAGTTGGCATTACCCCTGAGCAAGATTACCCCGATCACCCACTAGCGGGTATCGAATTACAACGCTCCCTAGAAGATCTTGCATATGCGGTAGGCGGTGAGAACTATCATGCACCAGCACAGCTCATTGGCGACTTTTTAGCTGGAAAAGCCAGTGCTGAATTGGGCGAGGTAAAACCCTCATACACCCCAGGTATCACTCTTACTGATTTATCTAAGGTCGTTCCCGATTTTGTTACCGAATCCATACGCGAAGCCATTCCTGCATTTAATCGTCAAATCAAAGGCTTTGCTAAAGCTGATGGCTTATTAACGGGCGTAGAAACTCGCACCTCATCACCCATTTGTATTAAACGAGACAAAGACTATCAAAGTGTTAACGTTGAAGGTTTGTATCCTGCTGGCGAAGGGGCTGGTTATGCTGGGGGTATTTGGTCGGCAGGCATTGATGGTATACGCGTCGCTGAAGCTGCGGCTTTGGCCATGGTTGCCAACGAAGATAAAACGGAATAAGCACAAGCAAGCAGGATAAACACTCGTGATACAGCAAAGTAGTAAAAAAGATAGGTTTATTCCGTTAAGAAAAACAGACCTAATCAATGCCTGTGTAGCACATGGACAGCTAGATGAAAGTAATAAAAAAGCCTTTAAGGGGCTATGTCATATACTGGTTAGCACCCTGCATTTTGAATATCATCAAACCCTTGAAACGTTAAAGGACAACTACGCGCCTTTTGATCCTAACGCTGACACCCTGCCCGTTCATGCCACCTCGCAAATATCCTTAGAAGATAAACAGCAGGTATTCGCACAAACCTTTGCTCAGGTATTAAATGCTGCAAACTTTGAAAAGGTGACGGAACAAGATTTACAAGAAGCTCTGCACGAAGCCTCTTTATTTAAAGTAAGACTGGAAGTGGAGTTTGCAGACTTTGCCGAAGTGGTATTTTATCGTCGTGGTGAATATCAAAAAACCGAAACCTTAAGTAAGTTTTGGGGTTTAAAAAAGCAACAAGTCACGTTCACCAATTACGACAAAGTCGCGGTATACATTAAGTTTAAAAATGCTGAATATTTTGCACAAAAAAAAGCGAAAAACCTTAATTTCGAACCAGACTCTACCATCATAAAGCTATTCCAAAACGTACCCAAAGCAGATTTAGAAATGCTCTTTCCCAACAGTGAAGTGCGCATGCGTACCCTAGACAAAGCCATCATCGGTGGCTCAGCATTAGTGGGCGGAACTGTGGTACTGGTAACAAAGTTAGGGGCATCCTTGTTGTTAATGGCAGGCCTGATCAGTTATTGGGTTGGTCTTTCCGATAAAGCGGTCACCATTGGCACCCAAGAACTTATCGCCCTTTGTGCTGGAGCTGGCGTGATTGGCGGTTTTATATTTAAGGAATGGAGTAAGTTTAAAAATCGTAAATTAAAATTTATGAAAGCTTTGGCAGATAACCTCTATTTTAAAAATCTCGACAACAACGCCGGGGTTTTTCATCACCTTATTGATGCCGCTGAGGAAGAGGAATCTAAAGAAGCCATACTCGCCTATTACTTTCTACTGATCAGCCAACACCCTATCAGCAGCGAACAATTAGATCAGCAAATTGAAGAATGGTTTGCTCACCAATTCAATTTTGAAATTGATTTTGAAATCGAAGATGCGCTAAATAAATTGCACCGATTTAGCCTCATCGAAAAGCAAGATAACCTGTATCGCGCCCTACCTCTCAATCAAGCCCATGCTCAACTCGATAAAGAATGGGACAATATATTCAGCACACCGGTAAATGAAAGCGATTCAAAACTCACTTAGTTAAACACCTTATAAATCCCCTTCTGATATTTTACGATGCACATTCAATAATTATTAACAGTATATGTATCAACAGGTTAACTAGAATTACTGGATAAGCTTTAATGTCGCAGTAAACAACATCTTTGTTTAGTCATAACACTAACATTTCCAGTAACGTTAAAATAAAGTAAATAATATTAAATTTATTTAACATAGTTACTTGCTTTAAAAGACTCATCAAATTAACATAACTTGCATTAAAGAACTTAGTGGTTATTTTAGCCCTAAGATAATTTATAGAACATTGACGGCTGCAACCCGTTGTACGTTAAACCTGTCGTAAATTAAATACTCTGGAGCATTCTCAATGCCATCTTACAAAGCCCCTCTGCGTGATATTCAGTTTGTAACAAATGACCTACTTAATTTTAGTGAGCATTATAAAAACCTAACGACGGACGTTGAATTAGATCAACAAATGCAGTCTGCAATTTTAGAAGAAGCCGCAAAGTTTTCTGAAAATGTCATATCACCATTGAATGCAGTGGGTGATCAACATGGATGTAAGTGGAGTGCCGACGGCGTGACCACGCCTCCCGGTTTTAAGGCAGCTTATCAACAATATTGTGAAGGTGGTTGGCCATCGTTAGCAATGCCAGAGCAATATGGTGGCCAAGGGTTGCCTGAGTCCTTGAATGTCATGGTCAGTGAGCTAGTTTGCAGTGGCAGTGTGGCGTGGTCGGGATACCCTGGCTTACGTGAAGGTGCGATCAAAACATTGGTTAGTTATGGCAATGAAAACCTTAAAAACACATTTTTACCCAACTTAGTAAGCGGTAAATGGACAGGTACCATGTGTTTAACAGAATCTCATTGTGGTACAGATTTAGGCCAACTAAAAACTAAAGCAACGCCAATAACAGACAACGAATATAGCCTTAGTGGTACAAAAATTTTTATTTCCTGTGGTGAACACGATATGGCAGAGAATATAGTACATATTGTATTGGCACGTTTACCCGATGCGCCTAAAGGTACGGCTGGTATCTCACTGTTTGTCGTACCCAAATTTTTAGTCAATGAAGACGGCTCATTAGGCGCTAGAAACCCAGTAAATTGTGGCTCAATTGAACACAAAATGGGGGTTCATGGTTTTGTCACCTGCGTAATGAATTTTGACGGTGCTAAGGGGTATTTAATCGGGCAGCCCAACAAGGGCCTTGAAGCGATGTTTACTTTTATGAACTCGGCGCGTTTAACCACAGCTTTACAAGGTTTAGTTCATTCTGAAGTTGCTTATCAAGGAGCGTTACCTTACGCAAAAGAAAGGTTAGCCATGCGTTCATTAAGTGGCGTAAAAAATCCCGATGGTCCAGCGGATCCCATTATTGTCCATCCCGATGTTCGTCGCATGTTGCTGACGATTAAATCTTTCGCTGAAGGTTTTAGAGCCTTTGCTTATTATGTAGCCCAACAGCTCGATTTATCCGACCACGGACAGTCCGAACAACAAAGAAGCCAAGCTAAAAACCTTTTGGCGTTGCTCACGCCTATCTGCAAAGGTTTTATGACAGAGCTAGGCTGTGAAGCTGCCCACCACGGTGTGCAAGTATTTGGTGGCCATGGTTACATTAAAGAATGGGGCATGGAGCAAAACCAGCGAGACAGTCGCATTTCTACTTTGTATGAAGGTACCACAGGCATACAAGCCCTCGACTTAATCGGTAGAAAAGTGCTGGGTTCGAAAGGCGCATTATTGACAAACTTTAGTGACATTATACTGGCGTTTTGTAAATCCCAAGAATCCAACCCGCAAATGGCTGAATTTATCGAACCACTCAAGCAATCCACTATTGATTGGTTAAATTTAGCCAATAAAATTGGCAAATCGGCTACGACAGACGCAGATGAGTTGGGTGCCGCATCTGTAGACTTTTTAATGTTTTCCGGCTACACCATTTTAGCCTATTTCTGGGCTCGAATGGCTTCGGTTTCCTTGCATAAACTTGAGTCTACAACCGATGATAGAGACTTTTATAACAGCAAAATCAACACTGCTCGTTTTTATTTTCAACGCATACTTCCTCGCACCGCGACATTAAAGTTAACCATACAATCTGGTGCACAAAACCTAATGGCAATGGACTCTGAACATTTTTAGTTGCCCGAAAACAAAGGCGTAAACAAAGGCGAACACCGGAGTATGTTAGCGAAACCAGTTGTCGTTAGCCGTATTCCTAAGTAACGAATTTAACGATTGAGATAAACATGAATTTAATTAGTGAAACAGTCAAACAAACAGCGTTAGAAACCGACACATTACAATCTATTTTTAGCCAAGGGTGTAAACAGTTTAGGGAAAATACCGCCTTTGTTTGCGGCCCACAAAACCTAAGTTATTTAGCCTTAGAGCAAGACTCAAGAAATTTTGCTGCTTACATTCAAAACCATACGGACTTGCAGCCTGGCGATAGAATTGCGTTGCAATTGCCAAACTGTCTCGCCTACCCTATTTTCGCGTGGGGAGCCTTACGGGCAGGTTTAATTCTAGTTAATATCAATCCATTGTACACGGAAAATGAACTACGCCACATGTATCAAGACTCAGGTGCGAAGGCATTAATCGTTTTAAGCTCGTCCCTTGAATTGGTGACTGATTTAGTAAATGAGTCAGATATATCAGCTCTATTTTACCTGAATAATCAAACTCCAAGCCTAGAAAGCCTCCAGGTCGACTACTGCGAATTTTCTGAGCTTTTATCTATGGGCAGTAAATCTAAGTTTACTGCAGTATCAGCCAAAGCAGATGATATTGCGCTGTTACAATACACAGGTGGAACAACGGGTTTATCGAAAGCTGCCGTTCTAACCCATGAAAATTTAATCAGTGCAGCCCATAGTTTTTGGGAAACCACCGCGGTATTTGAGGCCGGTAATGAAATATTTGCTGCGCCTTTGCCCCTTTACCATGTATATGCTTTTGTTGGCCATATTATGGTCGGTGTGATTTATGGTGTTACCAGCATTTTAATTCCTAACCCTCGGGATCTCCCTGCCGTTTATGAAGCTTTAAAGGACAATAAATTTAGTCTATTTGTTGGTATTAATACCCTATTCAATTTGGTGTGCCAAGATCCACAATTTAGAACCTTAGACTTTTCAGGCTTAAAATTTACCTTATCAGGGGGAATGGCTCTGAATCAAAGTGTTGCCCTGCGCTGGGAAGCACTCACCCATTGCCAAATTAATGAGGGTTACGGCTTAACCGAGTCCTCAGCAGGGGTCATTATCAATCGTGGACAAAACTGCCGTCGTTTAGGCTCTGTTGGAAAGCCTATGCAAGGGGTAGAAATAAAGATACTCGATGATAACCAACAACCTATCGCTCCAGGAGGTAAAGGCGAACTGCATATAAAAGGTAAACAAATTATGAAGGAGTATTGGCAAAACCCCGAAGCAACCGCAGCCACTTTAAAAGATGGTTGGTTAGCCACTGGCGATATTGCCACAATTGATGAGGACGGCTTTATTTATATAGTAGATCGTATTAAAGATATGATTTTGGTGTCTGGTTTTAACGTTTATCCGGCAGAAATTGAACAAGTAGTAAATCGCTTGGAGGATATACAAGAATGTGCAGCAATTGCCATCCAATCAGAAGACAGTGGAGAGGCAGTTCAATTATTTGTTGTTAGAAAACAAAATGCGCTAAGCGAAAATGACATAATAGAACACTGTAGAGCCAATTTAGCCCCTTATAAAATCCCTAAAATAATTAAATTTATAGATGAGTTACCAAAATCACCAGTAGGCAAAATTCTAAAACGAGAGTTAAGCCCAAATAGTTAAACATTAATTGCAGGTATTGCTTATTCCTGAGTACTAAAGCCTACCTGCTCTGGTAAGAGTTTGCTTAAACATGTGGCGCAAATAACATCAACATCAAGGTCGTGACCACAGGCTTTGTGTATGAGTTTGAATGGCCGCTCAACAGGTGGAAAATAGTCTAACATCCACTGGCGTAATGCTAAAATTAAGCCATACAACGAGCTCCCTTTCGCTGTTAATTTATATTCATATCGAGGCGGAGTTTGTTGATATAGATTTCGAGTTAATACCCCTAAATCCACCATGAGCTTTAGTCGATCGGCAAGAATATTTGTGGCTATACCTAGATTTTGCTGGATATCATCATAACGACTCAAGCCCAAAAAGACACAAGCAACCACTAAGCTACTCCAACGATCGCCAATGATTTCAATAATATGCCCTAGGCGGTGATCAGCATCAGACACCGTACTTCCTCGAGATCGCCGCTGGGTATTCATATTATCAGCAACATTACCGCTATAAACTATGTCGATGCTCTTGTCTTGAATACGTTTAACATCTTTAAAACTGACTTCCTCACGGCAATGACGACACACACATATGGGTTTCAATTCATGTTGGTTGTGTAAATTATGCTGCAAAACAGAAGGTAATTTAGTGCCGGGATGACTTACCCAATGTGTTTCCCATTCCCACACCATCAGCGCCCAAGGATAAAGTCCAAGCCCTCGTGGAGTCAGTTTATATTCAAAACGGGGAGGAGTTTGAGTATAAGGAACTTTAAACAATATTTCATTTTCAACCAAAAATTCCAGCCGATTGGTTAAAGTGCCACGGGCAATTTTACTGAACTCTCTAAACTCACTAAATCGATGACGTCCTAAAAAAGCATCTCTTAAAATTAGGATTGTCCAGCGGTCACCTACTATTTTAAGCGCTCGGGCAACAGGGTTTGTTATTATTTGACTTTCAATATTCATCCGCAAACTTTATCCCATACTTTTCCTAAAGCCTAGTAAATTAACGCCATAAATGTTCAATATTGTTTCCATACAAGCTCAATTCACCACATAACTTTCATTATAAGTCTTATATATTAAACAACTAGTTAAATAAACCAATTAACAAATTTCACATAAATTAAACCATTTTATACATTTTCTTAACAATAAGGCTTGCATTAATGAACCTACAAGTATATTGTCACATCACTTGCGTTATTAGACTAACGTTTCAATGAGTTTAAACGCATATCTTGGTTCGAAGCATTTAGGAGCAGACGATGCAAATTAATTATAAAAAGAAGCGCGTAGCCATCTATATTTCAGCTTTAATGATGGGATACAGTTTTAACGCAATAGCACAAGAAACCAATGCGGAAGATTCCGAGTTATCTCTAGAAGTTATAGAGGTAACCGCTCAGAAACGTTCTCAAGGATTACAGGACGTACCTATTTCCATCAGCGCGATTTCAGGGGATCTGTTAAAAAGTAATAACATTAACAGCCTAACGGATATGTCTAGCTCTGTTCCTAATCTGAATATCACTAAATCGGGTATTACAAACCAAATCGGTATTCGAGGTATTTCATCAGGTGGGAATAAAGGGTTTGAACAATCAGTAGCTATGTACGTAGACGAAGTTTATTACGGACGGGATCAACTTATTCAATTACCTTTAGTGGATTTAGAACGAGTTGAAATACTCCGTGGTCCTCAACCCATTTTGTTTGGTAAAAATGCGATTGCTGGCGCTATCAGTTTGTCTTCAGCGCGGCCCACAGACGATTTTGAAGCGTCTATTTCAACCCTATATGAATTCGAACAAGAAGAATTTAAAACCGTTGGTATTATATCCGGCCCGCTTACGGAAAACCTAAAAGGACGTTTTGTTGCCTCATATCGTGAGATGGATGGGTGGATTGAAAATGTCACTTTAGATCGCACCGAACCCAATACAGAACAATTGTATTTAAGAGGAATGCTGGAATGGGATTACGATGATTTAACGATTTTACTCAAAGCAGAAACGTCAAGCTTTGACACTGCTGGCAGAGCCATTGAAAATCACTCTGCCATTGGTTCATATTCAACCATTTTTAGCGGCGCTCTTTATGTTGAAACCGATGAAGATTACCAGTCTCAAAACAACGGACAGGAAAGCGATAACAAAGTCGATACTCTGATGTTAAATGTTGCTTACGATATTAATGATTTTACTATCACCTCAACAACCGCTTACCTAAAATACGACACCGATGAACTCATAGATGTGGATTATACCGGGTTAGATTTATTCAACGGTTCTACCCAAGGAGAGCGCTTTAAGCAGTGGAGTCAGGAACTAAGGATTGCCTCCCCGACCGATGGTGACGTTGACTATATTGCCGGTATTTATCTTCAAGACAATGAGTTGATCACCTACGACAACGTATTATTTGGTAGCACCTTTGCAGCAAACCCGGCCTATGTCCCTATTGTTAACGGCAGTTGGGATAGAGACTTTTCCCAAGACTCTCAAGTGTTTTCCGCATTCGCACAACTCAATTGGCGGATCACAGATCAACTTTCAGTCACTGCAGGCGCACGTTATAGCAAAGAAGAAAAAGAAGCTCACCGTGTGTTGACTTTACCCGGCGAAAACACCTCTGGTATTCCTGCCGATGCATTATTTCCCGGCTCACCTGCTTTTGGACCACAAGCTGGTTTCGAAGTCATGATGGGCGCCATAAAAATATATGCTCACGATCTTGAAGGCACCCGTAATGAATCACAATTGGATCCATTGCTTAATGTTCAATATGAATTAGACGATGACACCCTATTTTACGCCTCATATACCCAAGGCAGTAAAGGCGGCGGATTTGATATACGTTCAAATAGCTATCCTGATAACCCCGTCAACCCAGGCTCTTTTGAGTTTGAAGATGAACAAGCAACCAGTTATGAATTGGGTGGAAAATTTGGTTTTGGGTTTATAGAAATCAATGCTGCAGCCTTCTTTACCCACTATGAAGATCTGCAAGTCACTCAGTTTGATGGCACCGTCGGGTTTAATGTTCAAAATGCTGCAGAAGCAGAAATCAAAGGGATTGAATTAGATGGTCGTTGGTTGTTATCAGAATCACTGGTATTAACGGGTTCATTGGCTTACTTAGACTTTGAATACCTTGATTTTGATGTTGCCCAGTGTGCCCCGGACCTTGTATTACCTGACCAAGTGTTAAGTTCATCTGTAGACGGTTTGTGTAACCTTACTGGTGAACGCGCTATTTACACGCCAGAGTTTTCAGGGAATTTGAGACTGCAATATCAACAAGATATTGGTGATTGGGCTTACATGACGTACAGCGTAAACATGGAATACAGCGACGAATACAATGGCGGCGTCACTATCGATCCAAATACCATGCAAGACAGCTATACCCGTTGGGGACTGCGAATTGCATTAGCAGACTACGACGACAAATGGCAAGTCGCATTAATCGGCAACAATATTACCGACGAACGCGTGATGACATTATCCAACTCGTTGCCCTTCTCAACCACACTCACAGGTGGAACTGGGGTTGCTTATTATGGCATTTATGAACGGCCTAGAAGTGTAGCAGTTGAGTTTACATATAACTTCTAAGCCCGAAAGAATATCCCATATACCGCCTGTTAAAGGCGGTAATTTACTTGTTTTACTCAAGTAAAAATATGCATAGAACCACACTACACCCTGAAGGTAAATTAGTATGATTACTTCAACATTAGACAGAATAAAGCAGTACCACGACTCGGGCGAATGGGGTGAGACTAAGCTCCATGAATTGTTTGAAAAAACCGTGTCTGCTTTTCCACAACGCCCAGCGCTGGTTGATCCCATTGATAAGCCGAGTTTAACCGGCAATCAACCTCAACGCCTTACTTACCAACAACTGTCTCAAAAAGTAGATCAACTAACCGACGCATTTTTACAGTTAGGCTTGGGCAAAGACGATATTATATTAGTACAAATGCCAAACGTCGTAGAGCTTATCTATACCTATTTAGCCGCGTCTAAATTGGGAATTATTTTAAGTCCAGTACCTGTGCAATATCAAGAAAGTGAGCTGCGTACTATCTTACAAATGTTGCAGCCGAAAGCTGTCATAGTCACAGCCAGCTTTAAACAAACGGATCTGTTAGACAAAATACATCGCAGTATTGCGTTATCCGAATTAGACAGCCTCCCTAAAGTACTGAGTTGGGGCGAAGGTACATCTGACTGCAACTTATACACTCAAATGACATCATATGAGAACAACACTGCATATGAAGCTTATTCTCGCCAACACCCTGTTAGTGCCGATGATCTGATTACTATTTGCTGGACCTCAGGTACTGAGGGTGATCCTAAAGGGGTTCCCCGCAGTCATAACCAGTGGTTAGCCATAGGCAAGGCTACCTATTTAGGGAATCAAATTGAAGATAACGAAACCCTACTCAACCCCTTTCCATTAATCAACATGGCCTCAATTGGCGGCATGTTTTTAAGTTGGTTGTATAGTGGCGGCAAACTTGTCCTCCACCACCCATTAAATTTACCCGTGTTCTTGCAGCAGATTGTCGATGAAAAAGTTAATTACACCCTAGCACCACCAACTTTACTTAATACATTGTTGAAAGATGAAAAGCTAAGAAGTGCCATCGACTTTTCCACAATTCGCGCCATTGGTTCAGGCTCTGCACCTCTGGATGCCTGGATGGTAGATGGATACAAACAATTGTTTGATATTGAGATAGTCAATCACTTTGGTTCCAATGAAGGCATGAGCCTGCTTTGTGGTCCCAATCAAACAGATGCCCCAGAAAAACGCGCTAGATTGTTCCCTCGTAAGAGCGATTTACTTGAAACACGTTTGATGGATGTAAAAACAAATACTGAAATTAACCAAGACGATACATCTGGAGAGTTGCAAATTAGAGGCGCTGGGGTATTTGATGGTTATTTTAAAGCCGCAGATAAAACCGCGCAAAGCTTTACCTCAGATGGATTTTTTAGAACCGGTGATCTATTTCAAATCTCATCTCAAGATCCCGATTTCTATAAATTCATTGGTCGCTGCAAAGATCTCATTATCCGCGGGGGGATGAACATAGCACCCGCTGAACTCGATAATTTATTAAGTGCTCATGAACATATTTTAGACGTAGCTGTAGCGCCCTACCCCTGCGAAATAATGGGCGAACGTATAGCGGTATTTGTGGCGTTAAAACCACAGAAAAAGCTCACTTTAGACGATCTCCTTAGCTATTTAAAAAAGCAAAATATAGCGTCGTTCAAGCTGCCAGAAAAAATGCATTTGGTAGCTGAAATTCCCCGCAACGCCCTTGGCAAAGTAATGCGGCACAAGCTAAGGGCACAGTTTTAACAGCAAATTTTTCGACTCGCACCAGAAAACAAGTAAAAAAGGATCTCCTATGAACTCAAAAATGATTAAAGAGTATGAACAATTAGATACTCCGGAGTGGACCAAAGAGGAACAACATTTCCACAATGTGAACCCCTATTTACACGGTGCACTAGGCCCGACCTTGTTTGAACATACAGTGGATAGCTTAGAGGTGCTAGAAGGTAAAGTACCAGAGGATTTAACTGGTATTTATGTTCGCAATGGCGCAAATCCTCGTTTTGCCAGTAAGGGCCCTCACCATTGGTTTGATGGTGATGGCATGTTGCACACTTTATCCTTTAAAGATGGCAATGCGAGTTATAAAAATCGCTGGATAAGAACCAAACATTTCAACATGGAAAGTGAAGCGCAAAACATTTTGTGGCCTGGTTATGCGATGCCAAGACCTGATCCAAGCTCGCCGCCAGGAAGTGGTAGTGACTTTTCCATTAAAGATGCGTCAAATACCGATGTGGTATGGCACAACGGCGCCTTGTTGACCACCTTCTATCAAACAGGTATTCCGTATAGGGTCAATCCGGTCACCTTGGAAACTGAAGGCCAAGAAACCTTTAACAGTAAATTGCCCAGACAAATGTCTGCCCACTGCAAGGTTGACGATGCCACCGGTGAGCTCATGTTCTTCGATTACAACATGGAAGAGCCTTACATGACCTACGGTGTGGTGGATAAGACTGGACAGCTAACCAATTACATTGAAATACCATTGCCTGGGGCGAGATTACCCCATGATATGGCAATCACTGAAAACTATTCAATTTTGATGGACTTACCTCTTCATTGGAATCAAGGCAGTCACGGATTACACTTTTTCAAAGACCGTCCCAGCCGATTTGCAGTTGTACCTAGGCATGGCAGTACAGAAGACATTCAATGGTTCGATGCGAGTGCTTGTTACATGTACCACACCGTAAATGCATACGAAGAGAACGGCAAAATTATTATGGATGGCTGTCGCCAACCCGATCCAATTACGCCTCGCAAACCAGGTGATGGTGTTATCGAAAGAATGGAGTCTGCAGGTACTTGGAAAGATGTAAAACTTTACCGCTGGACATTTGATTTGGCGACAGGCGAAACCACCGAAGAGCAACTTGACGATACCAATGTCGAATTCCCCATGATCAATGCAGATTGGGTGACAGGCAAAAAATACCGCTACAGCTACTCAACATTAATGCCCACAGAAAGCTTAATTAATTTTAGTGGGATTTTTAAATTTGACCATCAAACACGGGAAAATCAAACCTACGTGTTTCCTGCAGGAAGCTGTGGTTCTGAAACGCCATTTGCCCCAGCTGATAATGCTGTTAATGAAGATGATGGGTACCTGATCAGTTTTCTTACCTATGCTGAAACAGGTGAAAGTGAAGCTATCATTCTCGATGCAAGAAAAGTGGATGCTGGCCCCATTTGTCGTCTCAAAATCCCCAGTCGTGTGCCTGTTGGATTCCACGCCTGTTGGGTTAGCAGCGACAAAGCTGCAGGTTTATAAACGTAATCAATAGTTAAAGAGAGTGTTATGACTGGACAAAACATTTACATTTTAGGTGGCCATCAGACTGATTTTAGTCGCAATTGGGCCCGTGAAGACAAAGGAATATACGACTTATTTGAAAGTTGTTTACAACAAAGTTTAATCGACTCAAAGATTCCACCTAAGGATGTAGATGTTGCCCATGTGGGTAACTTTGTGTCTGACCTATTTACCGGACAAGCACAACTTAATGGTTTTTTCGCCCACGCCGTTCCTGAATTTGCCGACATACCTACATCGCGTCATGAAGCAGCCTGTGCGTCAGGCTCCATCGCCCTACTAAGTGCCATGCGCGATTTGGAAGCCGGCCATTATCAAGTAGCTTGTGTGATGGGTATAGAGTTAATGCGCAATGTTAACTCAGCCACAGGAGCTGAATATTTAGGCGCAGCAGCTTGGGTAGGTAAAGAAACCGAAGGTTGCAACTATGTATGGCCGAAAATGTTTGCAGACCTGCTTGAACACTATCAACATAAATATGGTATCGATACTCGGCACCTTTCCAGAATTGCAGAGCTCAATTTTGCTAATGCTAAACGTAACCCCAACTCTCAAACCCGTAACTGGCAATTCTATGAACAGAGTTTTATGGATGATAACGAGTTTAACCCCATCGTTGAGGGGCGACTACGAAAACAAGATTGTGGACAAATCACCGATGGTGCAGCGGTGGTATTCTTAGCGTCGCAAAGTTACGCAACTGAATATGCAAGAAAACACAACATTCCTCTATCTTCAATCCCGAGAATAAAAGGTTGGGGACATCGAAGTGCGCCTTTATTGATGAACCGTAAATTGGAATTAAGTGAACAAGATGGATTGATATTTCCCCACGTGAAACGCACTTTTAACGATGCATTAATGCGCGCTAACTTGGAAAATGTGCATAGCTTAGATTTACTCGAAGTGCATGATTGTTTCTCTATGACCGAGTACATGCTAATTGACCACTTAGGCTTGACCGCACCTGGTGAATCATGGAAAGCCATAGAAAATGACATCATTGCCTTTGATGGCGATTTACCTATTAACCCTAGCGGCGGACTCATTGGTCTGGGGCACCCTGTTGGCGCAACTGGTGTAAGAATGATGTTGGATGCTTATAAACAAACGACGGCGCAATGTGCCGATTACCAGATAGAAAATGCCAACAATGTGGGTATTTTTAACCTAGGTGGTAGTGCAACTACCTGCGCATCTTTTATCGTCGGTACCGATTAGTATTAGCCAGTACCAAGGAAACACGCTGGTTTGATTGCATGTGAGCTTAGTTTAGTGAATAGCTTAGTTTAGTGAATAACTTGGTTTTGCATTTGTTCAAATTGCACCTCCTTTACTTTCGTTACTAAACTAAGTTCTATGCAAAGCAGCAACACCTCATACGTAACGAATATAAATCGACAAGCTATAGAACTAGGTTGAATTTTATTAGGGTTTTAGACAATAAAAGAGGTTAACAAATATATTGCTAGTAACTTTCATAATCACACCTTTATAATTGGAGATATATTTTAGATTTGGAAGTCAGCTTACGTGTCAGAAAATAAGGAACCGATTCAATTGGGGAGTGCACCTAAAGATGTAAAGCTCATTCAGACTTGCTCAATTTGGCGAGCACTTGAGATTATTGGTGACAGCCCAGTTTTGTTGCTTATGGAGAGTTATTGGCTCGGAGCTAGACGATTCGATGAGTTCTGCCAACAAACTAAACTCCTAAAACCTGTTGTAAGCAATAGACTCAAACGTCTAATTGATAAAGGTTGTATGGTTAAAGTTGCATACAGTGAGCGCCCCAAACGATACGAATATAAAGCCACTGAAAAATTTATCGACCTGTATCCCGTTGCGCTAGCAATGCTGCACTGGGAACGTCAATGGGGACAAAAGTCCGGGAAACTTGAAATTGTTTTAACCCATAAATTATGTGGCAACACCACCGAACCCTTTCCTGCCTGTGAGTCTTGCGGCACTGAAATTAGCCCATTAGATGTTAGCTGGGAAACTGGCCCAGGTGCTGGAGAAATGGAAGCGGAATACAGTGCTAGACGAAGAAAAACATCTAAATCTGGCAGCAGTACAACGTTACTCGATGACAGTATTCAAATCATCGGAGACCGCTGGGGCATGTTAATATTTCGCTCATTGTTCAGTGGCATCAATCAGTTTCAAGGCATACTTAAAGCCACGTATATTGCCACTAATATTTTGTCCAATCGCCTTTCAGAGTTATGTGAAGATGGGTTTCTGATCACCACCGAAGTGCCTGGAGATTCTAGACGGATTCAATATAAACTAACTAAAAAAGGTATGAGTATTTATCCAATAATACTGACCTTAATGCAATGGGGAGACAAATGGCTTCCCTCCCCTGATGGACCACCACTGCTGCTTACCCATAACATATGCGGAGATCCTCTCAAGCTTGAAATGGTGTGTTCCTGCTGTAAAAAAGAGGTATTGCCAACGGATATTACCTACGCACTGCAAATCCGTAATAGTCGGGGCAAGCTTAGTCAGTAACGAGTACGCTTTGCTTAAATTACCCCGTTTGTTTTGAATCCTCTGATCTGTTCGGCTGTGTAACCTACTTCACTGAGTACTTCAGTGGTGTGCTCCCCTAACATCGGCGCTCGGGTAAAATCATCGACCTTAGTTTTTGAATATCGAATAGGATGATCCGCAATAGGCGTAGGAGTTTCAACACCCGGATATTCGCAGTATTGGAACATATTTGCGGCCACCACATGCTCATTTTGTAGCACTTCTCGGGGAGTTAACATCTCCCCACATGGAATACCGGCTTGGGCTAATTCAGTGACTACTTGTTGGTTTGTTCGCTGCTCACACCAAAGTGACATTCGCTGACAAATAATATCACCGTGATCGCCACGGGACTGATCGGTGGCAAACCTAGGATCATCTAACCAAGACGACTCACCCATTAATTTCGCCCAACGTTTAAATATTCCCGCGCCAACGACCTGCACTGTGACATAACCATCAAGGGTACGGAATGAGTCGGTTGGCGCATTATACTGCCCCCTAGTTCCACTGCCTGTTCGCCCTAGAGCAGATACAGCTTCTTCCATTAACGGAGCATTATTAAAGGTTAAAGCAGTTCCTAACAATGTGCCTTCAACCACTTGGCCTTCGCCGGTTTGCCCGCGGTGCATCAAAGCAGCTAAGGTACCAAAAGCACTTAGTGATGCAGTACCAAAATCATTATATGGAGCAAAAGACTTCCCAGGCTCATCTTCACTGCCACTTAGATACATACTGCCTGACATAGCCTGAGCCACGGTATCAAAACCACCTTTTGCAGCATAAGGACCAGTGGAGCCAAATGCTGAGCCAGTAGTCAAAATAATATCCCCCTTAATCTGTTTAAGGGTTTCGTAATCTAGCCCCAGTTTTTTTAGGGCAGGATAAGGCAAGTTAGCCACCACCACATCAGCCGTTGAAACTAACCTACGAACCACTTCACGACCTTCTTCAGACGTTGGATTTAAGGTTATGCCGCGTTTATTTCGGCCAATCTGAGTATGATAGGCCCCCTCACCTTGAGCATTTATTGGTACCGTGTAACGGTCTTCTCCGCCACTGGGTTTTTCTATGCGAATAACGTCCGCACCTAAATCGGCAAGAAGAGTGGCGCAAAAGGGCCCAGCAATATATCGACCAAAATCTAATACTCGAATGCCATTTAAAATCTTGCTCATAAAGCTAGCCTCTTATTTTACTGAATAAAGAAAATCTCATAGGCAAAAACCACATACCGTCGAGCCGACTAGTTTGGGGTTTTGCTTTTAAATCGCTGGATAGCTGCTTCATATTCCTTGGCGAGATCAGCAACAATATCAGCTACGGGTTCAATACTGTGGCTGCGGCCAACACCTTGCCCTGCCGCCCAAATATCTTTCCAACGTTTATTGTCGCCTCCCCCTGAGTAATCTCGTTTCCCTTTATCGTTAAGGGTCTCGGGATCAACTCCAGCTTTGAGTAAACTTGGTTTCAGCCAGGATGCTTTTGTTCCGGTAATGGCCGCTGAGACGATTAAGTCATCTGAATTCGCTGCCACCACCATGTCTTTGTACTCGGCTTGTGCCATGCTCTCTTTTGCTGGCAAAAACCGCGTGCCCATATACACAAAATCGGCCCCCGCGGCTATCGCTCCAGCCACCCCTGCGCCGTCGGAAATGCCGCCTCCTACCGCAACATAACCATCAAAAAATTCCCGCACTGCGGAAATAAATGCAAAAGGAGAGAGTTGACCAGTATGGCCACCCGCGCCGGCGCTAATGCACGCTAAGCCATCAACACCAGCTTGCGCGGCTTTTTTAGCCAGCTTCAAATCCACCACATCAGCAAACACCTTACCGCCATAAGACTTTACTGTTTCCATAACCGGTTTGGGTGAACCCAAAGCAGTGATCACTATGGCGGGTTTGTACTTAGCCACAAGTTTTAATTCTTCTTCCAAGCGGGTATAAGTTGAATGGGTGATTAGATTCATTATCCAAGGAGCATCTTGATCCGTTAGGGCGCTGGATATTTTATGCATCCACTCATCTAACTCTTCAATGGTGCGGGTATTGGTGGACGGAAATGCACCAGAGATCCCCGCCTTACATGCGGCAATGACCAGCTCAGGGCCTGATACGAGAAACATCGGGGCACAAAATACTGGCAAGTTTAAATTTAACGCTTTAGCTTTATTCATTGATACAATTCTCTTATGGTGTTTTAGCTAGATATGAGGCCTCAAATTACACTTTTTCCAAAACCGTAACTGTAGTCACGCCCTCTTCGACACCTAGAAAGCCGCCACCGTTTTCTGCCACACCAATACGAGCACCATCGACCTGTCGCTGACCTGCCTCTGCGCGCAATTGGGTAGTTAATTCGTACATTTGGGCGATGCCAGTAGCGCCGACAGGGTGTCCCTTGGCAAGCAGTCCACCAGAGGGATTAACCGGTGTTCGTCCACCAATTTTAAAGTCTCCTTTTTTTAAAGCGGCTCCCACTTCTCCTTGCTCACACAAACCTAAATTTTCGATTTGAACCAAAGTAGAAAACGCTGTGGCATCGTGTACCTCTAAAACGTCAATATCTTTAGCAGCAATGCCAGCTTCTTCATAAGCAACTTGCGCCCCTCTTCGACTAATGTGATGAGCGTAATCAAATTTATCCCGTGTAATGGTGCTTAATAACGCCAACGAGCGAATACGTACCGCACGGGACAAACCAATCTGTTTTAATGCTTTTTCACTACATAACACCAACGCAGAAGCGCCATCACTGACGGGCGCACACATGGCGCGAGTAAAGGGTTGGACGATACTTTTATCGGCTAAAACCTGTTCAACGGTAAAAGGGGTGCGATACTGAGCATTAGGGTTATATTGTCCATGACAATGGGTATTGGCAGCGATACGAGCGAAGTCTTCTTGGGTTGAGCCAAAACTATCCATATGCACCCGCGCTTGAGCGGCATATAAGTCCATAAACAAACTGCGATCAGGTCCAGGCTTCTCTCCGCCAATGGAAACGATATAATCGAGCACACTTTTTTGGTCGTGGATATCAGTACCGCCAGCAAATGCAGCCGCCACTTTTTCAGGGCGATCTTTGTAAACCATTTTTTCAGTGCCAACCACTAACGCAATATCCACCATGCCTGCTTTTATTGCGGTCATCGCCTGATGAACCGCCGTTGAGCCTGAGGCACAGGCATTTTCAACATTGATGATGGGGATCCCTTCAATGCCTGCAGCACGCAGCGCAATTTGCCCTCGAATGGTATTTTGACCTTCCAACATTTGTTGACGAGTATTTGAAAACCAAGCACCTTGAATAGCTTGTTTGCTGATACCTGCATCCTTAAGAGCGGCTTCCACTGATTGAACAGTTAAAGACTTAACCGTTTCGTGAATACGTTTGCCAAAGGGTGTCATTGATGCCCCAACAATATACACATTCTGGCTCATGCTGCGCCCTCGGTAATCGGCCGACGTCGTTGTGCAATTCGAAAACGCGAAGCCACAAAGGACAAATCGGCTAAACATGCATTGCCCGCAGGGTTCAAACCAGTAACATGATAATCACTGTATGCTGCCGCGAAATTAATCCACATAGCACCGGTAAGATTAATTGTTAGATTCGCTCCCACTTGTGCATACACATCAACCCAACGGTCAATATAATCTTCATCGGTTGAATACATGTAACAAGAAATAGTACCGCGAGTACGCGCAAGTTCGGTGGCTTCTTGGGCGGCATCATTACCGCTATTTGCCGCCACAATAAATAACACTGGACCAAAACGCTCTTCGGAATACATTTGTTTATGTTCAGATGTAGCAGAGATCACAAGAGGTGTGCGTGTTCGTGCATTAGGAAAATCCGGATGATTGTAAGGTTTGGCATGAAGTAAAATAGACAAACCTTGTTCGTCTGCCATTGCTGCGGCAGCTTCGACAACATCAAGACTGACTTGCCCTTGAACTGCGCCCATAATACCAGCAGCTAGTTTAGGATCTTGTGCAATAACGTCGATCTCATTGACGATAGTTTGCGCCACCTGCTCAAAACTAACATGCCCTTGCGCTGTTTTAATTCCCTCTTTTGGTACATATACCACTTGCGGGCTGGTGCACATTTGCGCCGAGAATAAACAGGTCGCGCGCGCGATAGCACGCATTGATTCTGCTAAGTTATCGACCGACTCGACCACCACGCTATTTACCCCTGCGGTTTCAGTATAGAGCAGCTTACGAGTAACGGTACTCTCTAAGTAATTACCAAAACGAGGGCTACCGGTAAAATCAATGATCTGCACATCAGGGTGATCAATGTATTGTTGTGCAATAGGCTCTGCAAGGGTGTCGGTTGCCAAAGTGACTAAATTGGGGTCAAATCCAAATTCGGCCAAAGTAGCACGACAGGTTTCCACCACCAGCGCCATTGGCAAAATAGCAATAGGATGGGGTTTAACCACAACTGGGTTTCCGGTGGCGAGACTAGCAAACATTGCTGGATAGGCATTCCAGGTGGGAAATGACGCGCAACAAATGACCAGGCCAATACCTCTGGGTACTAAGGTATAGGTTTTTTCTAAATTAACTTCTTCACGGCCGAACATCCGATGATATTGGGCGCTTGGGGTCACATTGTCCATGGCAATAGCAGCATACGCTAAAGCCTCAATACCACGGTCTAATGCATTTGGACCTGAACCACTAAAGGCTTGGGTATAACTTTGCCCAGCCACATGCATCACCGAATGGGCCATTTCAAAATTTCTATCATACATGCGTTCAGCAATTTCTAGACACAATGAGACTCTTAAATTAGGCGCGGCTTTTGCCCAGTCTGTCATACTGCTTTTTGCCGCCGTTATGGTGGCATGTGGATCACACAGAGGATATGTAATGCCTAGTTTTTGTTGAGTAAAAGGCGAGACTTCTTCTCCTGCCCAACCTTTAATCCCAGGTAAATCCAAACGAAAGGGTTGATGCAGATGAGCCTCAAATGCAGCTTTACCGAGACCCGGTTTTTCTGGACCATGTATCTTAGTTGAAGGAGAGTCTTTAAACGGACTCCAGCTTTTTCGAGTTTTAACTGCCTGTATGGCGTGATCTAGGGTTGTTTGATGCTTGGCGACGATATCTATCGAAGGTTGTTGTTCATTCATGCTCATTCCCCCAATCTCTCAACAATGATGGCACTACCAATGCCTGAAGCACCCGCAGCAACTACGAGACCATATCGCCCCTTTGCGACATCTAAAGTGTCGAGTAAAGTAGATAGTAATATTGCCCCCGACGCTCCCAGAGGATGGCCTTTAGCTAAGTGGCCGCCAGCAACATTGACCTTATCTGGAGACACATCAAAATCACGAAGAAATTTGACGATACTAACGGCAAAGGCTTCCATGTATTCAATTCTATCCATGTCGTTTAACGACAAACCTGAACGCGCTAATACTTTTTCCATGGCATCAATACCCGCCGTTAGTGACTCTGCGGGGTCGCCACCCACTTCAGCACAAGCAACAATTCGTGCCCGAGGTTTAGCATCTATGGCATCTTTAGCGCCAATTAACGCTAAACCAGCCCCATCTGATATGGGTGGAGCATGGGCAATCGTGTGACGATGATCGATATCCTTATCTAGAATTTCTTTGTAGTATTTAGCCGCACCACCAAAGGCAGGTTCGAGAGATGCTAAAGACGCTTGGGTTCCAACATGTAGACACTCTTCGCGATCTAAGCCATTGACTGAGATCCGCGATGCAACTAACTCGCTATCTTCAGCAGCTTTTGTGCGTTGTTGAGACCTTAGGGCAGCTTCATCAAGCTCTTGTCTACTAATATTTTGTTCATCGGCTAAACGATCAGCGGCTAGTGCAACCAACAAGTAGCGACTGCGCAGAGGTAAACTTCTGTCCGTGTAAAAATCAGCTTTGTCAGCCATAAATGGCACACTAGACATCATTTCCACACCACCGGCTAAGACCGTTTCTGCTTGACCAGAATCAATCATAGCAGCCGCTTGAGAAACCGCAGTTAGTCCAGAAACACAAAAATTATTGAGTGAGAAGGCAGTAGTCGAATCCGGTAAGTTAGCTCTAAATTTGGACACCAGAGCAATGTTTCCGCCCTGAGAGCCCACTTGTCCTACTGCACCTAAAATTAATGCGTCGGGCTTTATATCACTGGCAGTGCGCTGGGCAATTGCCGTAACTAATTTTGACACAAGTTCATCAGGTTTCATTGAAGCTAGTGCACCGCCCTCTTTTCCCTTAGCTCTTGGCGTTCGTACTGAATCAAAAATGTAAGCCATGTTGTGTTACCTCCTGCTTTACAACCCATTGAAATAGCACTGCAATCAATGTTTGTTTAATTTCTCTATTTAGTGGAGGCCATCATCACACAACTAAGTATATTTACGCAAGCTAAAATGTTAACGGATTGTAATACTCGAATTTTAACGAGATAAAAACAGGCATGAATTACCATTCTCAATTTAGAAAAAACACGGTTTTATTTCAAACTGAGAATACCCAAGAAGGACAATCTATCAGGGTCTGCAACCCTAATTTTATTATATGTTTATATAGGATAAAGAAATATTTGATCTGTATTTGTTGAACTTAAAGTAGCTATTCTACTTGTGCTTTCACGATGACCTTCTGTTGCAGTAGTTAGGTAATCATTAAAAGAACAAGCGGTGTCTGGGGTAGTTAAAAAATAAACTTAGTTTTAACTTGCAAGTTAATTTCAATACAGATTTAAATCATATTAAATTAACCTTCGCCTTGGATACGCATTAAAAACCCCTTGTTTGCCTGTTGTTTGCATCAAATGAACATAGCGTATAACCTCAACAAACTATTATGCTTGAGCATGACAATCTAATTTTGGGATAAGATGAATTTATGATACTGCGCATTGAGCATTTAACTCGTCATACATACTCTGGGCCCGTTAGTTTTTCAGGACATAGTTTGTATCTGCATCCTGTTGAAGGTCATCAGAGGCGTGTTTTGGCATTTTCTGTGGAAACAATACCACCCTCGCAACAAAACTTTATCAGCGATGTGGAAGGTAACTCAGTGGTAAAATGTCACTTCGGTCTGACTGAATCAGATACTTTAGAGTTTAAAACTGTCATTGAGGTAGAGGTTGATGATGACAACCCTTACGATTTTCTACTCGAATCATACGCCCTTGAATATCCCTTTAAATATCAATCGTCTGACCTAAAATCCTTGGGGCCTTACCTTTTAGATGCTGTGGATGAAAGTGAATCACAAGCTCTGGACTGGTTTCAGCAAGCCGTGCCCTCTCCTGCCAAACACCCAGATATCGTGCAATTTTTAACGGATATCAACCAAGCCATTGGTCGAGACATCCGTTATGTGCGCAGAGATGAAGAAGGTATTCAGAGTCCAAATGAAACACTTTCGTCAGGCTCCGGCTCCTGCCGAGATATGGCTGTATTGTTTATTTCAACTGTCCGTCAATTAGGTTTAGCTGCGAGGTTTGTCAGTGGCTATTTATATGATCCCCCAGCAACAACGGGCGAGAGTTATCGCTTTAATCGCGCGGTGGGCTCTATGCATGCTTGGGCGGAAGTTTACTTGCCAGGCGCAGGCTGGAAAGGCTTCGATCCTACCAACGGCATTTTAGCAAACAGCTTTTTTATTCCCACCGCCGTAAGCCATAACCCTGACACTATAGCCCCTATTCAAGGGCACTATTTTTCCAAACACAGCACTGAGGCTGTTTTAGATATTCAATTGCATATTCAAGAGCGAGATAATGCAGAAGTGAAATCATAGAGATGAAGAAATAGAAGTGTAAATGGGGATTGAGAAAACATCAGCTAATAACCATTACAGGGTTATTAGCTGATAAAAATAACCTATTTATTCGACGGAAAACTCATCGAACAGTTGTACTTCAGAGTTCAAATTGTTTGGATCAAACACATAACTCTGCACAGTTCCGGTTCCAGTATCTAAAATAGAAAAAACCGACAAGGTATTACTGGTCACAAAAGGTAGGTTTGGATAATCTTCATTTTCCAAACTCATGGGGCTAAATACTGTTGGAAAACTCATTGCACGACCCTGAGGATCACCATTTGGTGGATAGTCTTCAATTGCCCAACGTGGGTTTTCCGAATTTACATCAGCCCAAAAATCCGCATAACTGGAGCGCACATCGTTAGTGTATACACCGCTGCTGTCCACATAATATGCGCCATAAGAGTTGCCGACGTTGGAGCTCTCTAAATAGTGTAAATCTTCAACTTGTGCACGATTCCATAAATGCGAGTGGCCTATGTGCACTAAATCGACACCATTTTCTAACAACAGTGGTTCAATATCATTCAGCCAAACATCTTGAGCTACAGGGTATTGATAACGTACTTCAGTAATACTACTAAGCATAGGCTCCACGTTGTTGGTCCAAGTATCCGCGCTCAAAGGAAAGGTAAATTCAGTAATAGTTTCAAGTCCTTGTGTATCAGTTTCCACCAGTTGCATTACAGGTTGAGATAACACTGGAACAGTATTATCGCCCAAACCAAATACACCTTGGTGAGCCATAACGACTTTATATTTTGCATTCTTAAAAGCCTCTGTTTGCATAACCGACTCTAACCATGCGTACTGTTCGGAGTCTTTATCAAAACGTTCAAATAAGAACTCACCAAATCCCCATTGTGATGGATCTTCTAAAGTGGTTAGGCTCTCAACAAATTTAGATTTGCTGGCACCAGATACACTCCATGAACGCCATATTCTGGATACATTCATCGAGATAATAAACACATCACCAAATGCAGTAGCATAATATTCTTCACCACCTTGACCATCATCAGGGAAAGAGAAAATATCTAAAAAGCTGTTTTGGTTGTGGGATTGGTCAGCTATCCATTGGGCTTTAATATCCGCATCATCCGTTGGATTCACTTCTGCCTTTACTTGTTCGTAAGCGGCTTCTGCATACCATGCAGGTTGAGGATCATTGAAACCACCATTGAGGGAGTAATCATCTTCAGTTGGACGAAATCGGCCCATGACCTCATGATTTCCAATAGTGCCAAATAGCGGAGAATGTTGCAGAATCTCACCGCCATTGTATGGGAAACCAGGTAGGTATTTTTGATAGTGACCTTGCAAAGCCGGGAAGAAACCAGGGGCATTATCTTTTGCTTGATCAAACCACTCAGATGCACGATCAGGTACATTTACGAAGTCACCGGCAAACAAAACCGCATCAGGGGTGCCTACGGTTTCAACGACTTTTTGATAGTTCGCTACCACATTCTTTTTCGACTGCAAGTCAGAAGTAAGCAGTATTTTCAGAGGAGTTTCTTTAGCAGGCGCAGGGGCTAATGTAAAAGTATCACTGCTAAACACAAAACCATCTTCATCTTTACTGGAAACAGAGTAATCAACTCGCGTACCTTGAGTTAAACCCTCAGCAACCGCCTCATGACGGTAAACCGAGCGATAGCTCACCTCGTCATAGGTTTTGCCAAATTGCTGAGAAGAAGCGTCTTCCATCATTCGAGTCAATGAGGTTGTGACAACGTTGCTAGTGGTGGTATCACCATATTGCAAACTGTGTTCAGTCCCCTCAAAATTAGTAAACCACACCACACTAACTGAAGTCTCAGTGGGTAATTGCAAGAATGGGTCGCTCAACATGGTGTGCTCTGCATTCACCATAACAGGGACTTCAACAGGCACTTCTACTGGTACTTCTACCTCTACAATTTTGTCGTCATCACAGGCACTAAGACCAGCCACAAGACAAAGTAATCCTAACGAACGTGAGTTCGAAAACTTAGTTTTCATTGTTGTTATCCCTTCAGATATGAGTTGATTTTTTAATTTTACGTAAGCTAACCTAAGCCTAATTGGCACTCGGTTTACGTCTTGAACGTTATATCAAACCACTAAAAATCAGCACAAAACACACGGGTATAAATGCGTCTTACGAAACTACTTTTTAATCAAAAGTTCGATGAATCGTGTGATAAATAGAAATCGCTTAAAACAGCGCAGCAAAAACTAGCAGCGGAAAAAGACAGGAATATTACAGATAAAAAGTGTGATAAATATTTCACAAAACTGAAATATCAGAATGACTTAAGGAAGTTTCTACACCACAAAAAATTGACGTATATCTTAAAAGAATAGTTTTCAGGCTGGCTGTTGCACAACCGAAATGTGAATTTAGTTTATCCTAGAAGGTTAACAAATTATCAATAAAAAGCAGTTACGACTATTCTTGAAAGATACTATTGCGACCAGATCGTTTGGCTTCATATAGGGCCTTATCAGCTCGTTTGAATAGGCTTTCGAAATTATCATCTTGTCGCATTTGAGCAAATCCAATACTGATAGACAGTTTTTCACCTTCAATAAGTTCCATTCCATTGATGTGTTCTAACAGTCGATTACCCACCAGCATAGCGGTTTGACTATTGGTATTGGGCAAAAGCACAATAAACTCGTCCCCACCAAAACGACCTAATAGGTCATCAGGTCTCAATAGTTGTTTAACCATTTCACTGAGGTTTACTAGCGCCTGATCACCTGCGTTATGGCCGTGAGAGTCGTTAATGTTCTTAAAATGATCAATATCGTAAACCAATAAACATAAGTCTTTGTTTTCCCACTGGGCCTGACGCAATTCGATCATCGCACGTTGAGTGAGGTATTCTCTTGACGCAGTTTGGGTTAAGTTATCAATAAATACTTTATTTTTAAGAAGATGGTTGTGTGCAGTTAGCGCGGGCACCGCAATGGCAAACATTGCGTTAGTTGCCACAACATTGATGGCATATTGATAAACCATTACAAAATCCATCAACCCTAATTTATCCACTAAAAAGACAATTAATAGACTACTTAATGCCAAACTAAGTACATTTAAAAATGCATTTTCAGTACAGGCAATCCACATATGGGGTAACACCAAAAAGAAAATCATAAACGAACTATCTACAGACTGAGTATAGTAAGAAACTACCATTGTAATTACTACTAAAGATAATGAAATCAAAACCTTATATTTAAATTGTGGTGTTGGAATAGGATTCTGGCCTTCAATATGATTGAGTATATGAAATGACTTTTTCGGGTATAACACATGCAACACGCTAAAGAATAAAGGACTTAGTACAATGATCCCTGCCATATCGCCAACCCAGAAAGGTAGCCAAGCATGAGTAAACTCCTGAAACGTCATAATATTGGAGTAAACCAAAGACATTAAAACGGAAAAGGTAGCAACCATGGATGAAATAGCCGCTATGATAAGAAAGCTAATAATAGATAGGGGAAGAGTTAGTTGCTTGCTTTGGGTTAACCACCTTAAGCACCGGCTGCCAAAGTAATACGGGATAATATGAGCAAAGCCAAAAAGCACACCACTTAATAGTACTTGATAAAAATTTAGGTGAATTTGATAATTGTTATTGGTAAATAGGGTTACCAATACGGCACCAAGCATAATAATGGGTGTGGCTCGAAGGCCAACTACAAACAACACCGCAAAGCTTAAACCCGCAGCAGGAAACCACACACTCGCGTGATTAGTGTACTCAACTAAAGCACCACTAAACCAAACAAGCAACCAGCTTAACAATAACAAACATGCTCTAGCGTTAGCCGAATTCTGAAAATAAGCTAAGACTTTTTGTTTAATTCCTGAGTACTCTAATTGTGCTGAAAAATCACTTTTCTGCATTTAAATATTTAATCCTTTAGGTCTGAGCATAGCAAAAATAAAGACTTTACATCTTTGCTTAGTATAGCAATAGGATAGGAAGAGATAATATGCTCATTTTGTACTCAGGTATTAATTACGCTAATAAAGTGCAAAAGTACTGGCATGTTAACTCTATTCACTGTCTGCTTTGGTATTTACCAATAACAATAGCGCTGTTAGCTCAACATTTATTCAAAGCTAACTGACGACAGAATGGTTGATTTTATAAGAACGAAGAAGAGGTGTTAAGGAACCGCCTACGGAAAACATCAATAGGCGGTGAATTTAGCGCTTTTACTGTTGCTAGCGCTAATGGTTATGGCGTTGTAGTTGGCCTTAACACACGTATTGGATTACCTGCCAGCGTGGTTATATCTTTTACTTTAACACTGCGTTTTGCAGTTCCCATAAAAGTAACTTCTATTGTAATGGGCTGTAATTTTGCTAATCCAAAATAAATGGGCCTAGCACTTTGAGCATTGTAACCACCACCAGTGGGAACAATTCTGGAACCAAGAATCCCTCCCTGCTCGTCATAAAACCTGACTACCGCACCTTGCTGGGTATAATTCCCCTCGCTATCAAGCACCAATACCGACACACCTCTTGCTCTAGCAGCTTTGTCCAGCTCGTTTTTAAAAACAAAATGTCCGCCTTCACTGCCAAAAGTATCGGTAATTGATACGTCTAGATCACCATCATTATCGTAATCGATCCACTCGACACCATGATCCCCTTTTGAGGTCAATTCCGGGTAACTTTGTTCCACAATAAAACCTTTGCCAGTATTTTTATACAACAAGCCTATGGGTTGAGAAATACCATTTACCTTTTTTGAACCAAGGGCTAATAAATCAAGAAAACCATCGTTGTCGTAATCTCCCCACGCAGCGCCAACGGCGTGATCAGGCAAGGTTAATCCTAAGGATTGAGCCACTTCTTCAAAGCGACCATCTCCGGTATTTTTATACAAAAGGTTTTCACCATAGGTAGTAACGTACAAATCCAGAAAACCATCATTGTTGTAATCGCCAATAGCACAGCCTACTCCGCCCTCTTTCACCGTGCGCAAGGTTTCATCCATACCCAATTCAGGAGCAATATCCACAAATTGAGTCAGATCATTTCTTGCCAGCGTATCACTATCACCGGCTTGATTAGCTAAAAACACATCCAAGTCACCATCGTTGTCTATATCAAACCAACAAGCGCCAACGGTGCGTTTAACATCTTCTACACCAGAGGAAATCCCTAAGCGTTTAAATGTTCCATCAGTATTTTTTAGTAATTGATTACGGCCAGTTCGATTGGCTGCATTTAGATCGGAATCACCGTCATTGTCGTAGTCAATCCAACTGGACTGACGGCTGAAACGTCCTAAAATAGCGAGGCCAACGGACTCTGCCATCTCGACAAATTGTTTGCCTTCGTCATTTCGGTATAAATAGCTGCGACTGGGGATCGGACTAACATTAGAGCCACCTAAAATATCCAGATCGCCGTCGTTGTCAAAATCTCCCCACGCCACACCCCATATTTCATCACCTGTTGATGGTAATCCGAGTTGCTTAGAAACGTTCACGAATACGCCATTATTGTTTTGATAAAGACGAAGTTCTCCACCTTTAATGGATACCAAAAAATCTAAATCACCATCATTATCAAAATCAGCCCAAGCATTTGATAACGAACCCGGTGTATTAAAGGTTTCAGGTTGTATGGAAGTAAATTTTGTTGAAACTGCATATAAATGCGTACTTGTTAACAGGCTCCAAAATGCCCATAAACTGACTAGTAAATATCTATTCTTAAGCATATTCATTGTTCTCTAATAAAGGGGGGAAGTTAATGAATAAAAAAGCTCTTCACTTCAATTAAGTATCTTCAAAGATGCTTCTAGTTCAGGTGTTGGAATGACTTGCGCGGCCTTAAACAAGGTTAACACCACGCAAGCATCTACTTAGAATGCGACAGTTAAACCTGCAAAAACAAATCTTCCTTGCGCATCATATATTTGCGGATAAGTATTACCTCGACCAGAAGTTTCACCACCACCATATCCTGCGATAGATGTTAATGGAGGATCTTGATCTAGGATATTATTGATACCGGCTCTTACTTGCACATCATCGTTAACATAATAGTTTGCCGACAAATCTATGTAATAAGTTGACTCTAACTCGTCAATAATTGGGCTAGTACTAGTTCCATATTGATCAACACTACCAATATGACGCCAAGTTAGTGTGGTACTAAAGTCATCATTGACTTGCCATGCTGCTGAAGCC
Organism: Aliiglaciecola sp.; assembly: GCF_039982535.1. Lineage (NCBI taxonomy): Bacteria > Pseudomonadati > Pseudomonadota > Gammaproteobacteria > Alteromonadales > Alteromonadaceae > Aliiglaciecola > Aliiglaciecola sp. The sequence continues at coordinate 40,248 of NZ_JBDWYG010000067.1, read as the reverse complement.
CAGTGGCGATACTCAGGTCTAGGTGTACCGCATGAACTGCCATAGAAACCAGCGCAATCAAATGCCTCTTCATCCGGTAACGATTGCTCTTCAAAATCACTTAACAAGGTCGCTAAATAATTAAGTTGTAAAGAGCCATAACTGCCAATATCGAAAGAGTAACCTACCGCGATATCAAATCCTGAAGTCGATAAACTCCCGGTATTGATATTAGTCGCTTGAATATAGCTCACGTTATCAGTCAACCAAAGGGTGCCCGCTTCATCTCGGTTCACCAAGCCACAAAAGAATTCGTCACCGCTATCCATACAATTATTCAACGCCAGCTCTGGGGGCACAGTACCAACAAAACCATCAACATCTATTGAGAAATAATCAATACTGATATTTAAGTTAGGTAATGCCTGTGGAGTGATAACAATACCTACGGTTACCGTATCCGACTCCTCAGGCTCAAGGTCTGGGTTACCGCCAGTCAACGTTGGATATTCACCAGTTGAACTGTCTAAAATCTGCCCATAGGTTGCGCTAGTTACACCAGTAAGCATACATTCTTCCAAGCTTCTTGAAGGCTCTGGAGCATCCGTTGATGGATCGAAATCACCGGCACAAGGATCGGAAAGACCATTTGAACCTGCAGAAAGGGAGAAACGCCCATTGGCTTGTGAACTAAATAGCTCAATTGGATTTGGTGAACGCGTAGCACGTTGGAATTGTGCGCGAACAAGTACATCCTCTGTAGGCACCCAAGTTAACCCGCTCGAATAGGTATTTTGTGCGCCAGTGGTATCGTAATCTGAATAGCGGAATGCGCCACTTAAAGTTAGCTCTTTAATACCGGTTTTATTTTGCACCAATGGCAATTGGATCTCGGTAAAGAGTTCCGATACTGAGATATCCCCTGCTACCGGCTCTCTAACTACCGTTGTACTGCTACTTGTATCTGGAGTTAACTGCAAACTATCTTTACGATACTCAAATCCAAACACAACTTGCATGGCTGTCTGCGCAAAAGGACTGACAAAACCGTAGTTTTCGAGATCACCAGAAATGCTACCACCTAAGATCTGTTGTTTAGTGGATCCTGTGCGAATGCTCGGTGCGGTTAAGAACGCAGTAGACGCGGGATCAACAGCGCCCGGTTGAAAAATATTCCATGGCAAACAGTCTGGTTCTTCGCCAGTTAAAAACGAGCGGCACACTGCTTCGCCAGTAGATGGATCTGTAACCACATCAAGCGCTAGGTCAACCCGTTCGGTTAACACATCATTTGTTAGGGTTTCAGTGTAATCAACATGGGAATATTGACCAAAAATTTCATAGTTAAAATCTTCAAAGATTTCACCACGTAGGCCCATCACCACTCGATTGGTCACCAAAGTAGATTCAGTGGCTCTAGAACCACCTTCGATATTCCGTCTGGCCATCAACAACGGCGCTCTAAGTACACCATCATCATCCAGATAAGTAACGCTAGGCTCACAAAATACAGACGACTGATTATCACTCAATAGCGGGTTATCACAGTTAATGGATGTGCTTCTACCTAACGACAATCCACCTGGTGCAATCTGCGCAGTGGTATTATTGCGGCTAAAAGAATAATCCATAAACCAATAGGTATCGTCAGAGATATCGTAATTTGCAAACGCACCTAAGGTAATACGTTCGCGAGGACGCTGCAGATAGTTACCGCCGATAAAATTGTATGCGTCGCTGTCAGAAGAATAGTTGCGCAGTAAACCACTATCGGCATCAACGGCTAAATCGAACGCTCCTTCTCCGGTGCGGCTAAATCGTGTATTTTCAGGTTGTGCACCGGATCCAGTGCAACTAAATTCGGTACCGTTATTGGCCAAACCTAAAGGACAAGAAGAAATGTCTCGGTCTTCCCAACGCACGGCTTTGTCTTTGGAGTAGCCAGCATAAGCAGTAATGTTGCCTTTACCATTGTCTAAGTTGCCACCGGCAATCACATTGAAGTCGATACTTTCACCATCCATTATGGAACCTGGATTAGGTTGTCCGTAACTTTCTAAAAGATCGCCCATGGCCTGGTTGTTATTTTCAGCATAAAAGCTGCTGCCTTGAAGATTAAATTCTAAACCTTCAAAGTCACGCTTCATCACGAAGTTAACAACCCCCGCAATTGCATCAGCACCATATACTGCTGAAGCACCACCGGTTAACACTTCCACGCGATTGATAAGTTGGGTAGGAATTTGGTTCAGATCAGCTGCCACTGAAGTAGGCGAACCATAGGGTAAACGCTTGCCATCAACCAAAACTAAGGTGCGATCGGCCCCTAATCCACGTAAATTGACCGTTGCTGTGCCTGTACCAATACCAGATGAAGAGCTTTGTGCAGACAATGCCTGTGGCAAGGTATTCAGTAGGTCTTCTACTCTAGTGATACCGCGGTTTAACACTTCTTCAGCACCCATCACGGTGACTGGACTGGTTGAAACTAGGTTAGTGCTCTTAATACGAGAGCCGGTTATCACAATCTCTTCAACTGAAGTTGCCTGAGTGTCGCTATCTGCTGCACTTTGAGCCGTTGCACTTGCGCTAAAAATAGCCAGTAACGCACTAGACACGGCACGTCGCTGCATACTTTTTTTCTGGTTTTTCACTTCCGCTACCCTCTCACTGTTTTGTTCTTTTTGATTTTGTGACAACGAAATTTTAATTGCGCCGTCTTCAGTGAGGCTGCTGATGAGCCCAGAATCTTTTAGCAGTAAAGTGATCGCTTGTTGCAGCGTATAATCTCCGACAACCGCGTTGGATTGTCGAACTTTTGCATCTTTATAGGAGAACAATAAAATAGCATCTGTTTGAAATGCGAGCTCATTCAAAGCATCCGCTACATTCATCACAGGCACATTAATATTGTGAGATTGCTTATCTACTTCCATGCTGGCACAAACAGCTGGCCAACTCGAAAGTATAAGAAGCCCCAATCCTCCCAAAAAATTGATCACCACAGCTCTGATAATGGGCATTTCAGTGCCTCTCAAAAATGAAGACAAGAGACTGAGTTAAAACCGGACATTTTATTTTTAGAAAAATAAAAATAAATTAACTCCTTTCATCAGCTTTCTTCTACAGCAGAGACAAGTTGCACTTGGTTATAGTTTAAATGCCTGACTCTTAACCCAAAATTGGCTTCTAAGGCGTTAAACATTGAGTTGGTATCACCCACCTGAATTTGGCCTCCAATTTCAATACCGCGTAATTCAGGATCCAATACTTCTATGGTAACGGGGATATAGCGATTTATTTCTTCCACTGCCTCGGCCAAGGTTTCACCAGAGAAGATTAATAAGCCTTTGCGCCAGGCCATACGTTTAATTTCTTTTTCCCGCCCTAGAGCTTCAGTTGGCAATAGTTCAACGTAAGCACTGCTGTCAGTCTGCTGAGCTGTTGTTGCGGGTAAGTTGGTTGCGACTTTTTTCAAAATGACACTTTGACCAGCTTTAACAATGCCCAAGGTATTCACCTTTCCGTCGCTGTAATCGTCTTCAACGTTCGCCACAGTAGAGGATGTTGCCGTTTGTGATTGTTGATTAGCGTTATCAGCCATTTGACTTTGATTTGAACTAGCATCGTCATTACTGCTTGATAACGGCAAGGTAGAAGCAAGGGCGACACTACCTTCTGTCACCAATAAATCGAGATTACCTTGGTTGAGATAAACATTAAACGCAGTACCTATGGCTTCAACACGCCCACTATCGGCATACACTCTAAAAGGTTTGTTAGGGTTTTTGGCCACTTCGAAATGCGCTTCACCGCGCAGTAAGCGAATATTCCGAAAATCATCACCGTAATCCACTTGAATTTCACTGTTTGTATTTAATTGAGCCTTAGAGCCATCAGCTAAAGTAATGGTTTTTTGCTGCCCGACAACAGTGACATATAAGCCATTGGAACGAGTGAAGTCTTCGCCGCTAAAAATGCCGGTGAATCCAATAACAACTAACAATATCGCCGCTGTAGCTGCAACCCCATAACCCCAAAATGACCGACAAAACGTTTTAATTTTGTTTTTGCATATAGCCATTACGCTCAGTGGTTCAGCCAACTGGCCCAGTACATTGCAATGACTCCAAAACACATTTAGGTTCTTAAGAGCCTCTCGATGTGCAGGGCTTCGCGCCAACCAGGCTTCAAAATCGTGTTCTTCGGCCTGACTTAGTGGTTTATCGCCATCAAGCCTAATCAACCAAGCGATAGCTTCATCTTCGATTGTTTCGTTTACTGGTAAATCCATTTTGTTACTCATGCTATAACCTACCCTGGGATTTTTTTTGAGCTAATCGTTGCTCACCATTGGCACCACTTTGATGACAATTTTGAATATAAGCTCGACTTCGCTTAGTACCATTTCGGAGGTGTTTTTCAACTGTACTAATAGAGATCTCGAGATGATCCGCAATCTCTTGCTGACTCATACCATTCACCTTTCTCAACAAAAATACTTGGCGACACTTCTTAGGTAAACTGGCAACCGCCTCATAGTAAAGTTTGACCGATTGCTGTGCTTCAAGTTCATCTTCCACAGAATCATTGCCGTCGACTGGAATAGACGCGATGCGATCTTCGATATAGTCGGTCATCTGCCGCGACTTTCGATTTAATTCGTTGAGGGCGATGTTTTTAGCCACTTTAAACAAATAAGCTTGGGGCCTTTCAACACCGTTTTTTTGTTCCGCATGGTAAGCTTTCATGTAAGCCTCTTGCGCTACATCTTCAATGTCCTCTGCCTTATACAAAAAGCGTTTTAAAAAGTTTTTTAAAAACTCTCTGTTTTCCCAAAACGCACGGGACACATTTGACATAGACGCAATCTCAGCATGAGATTTTTTCATTTAGTTCATCCGTTTGTTATATTTTTTATAGGGATATTTTTGTTCTTCAATTTATTTTCTTTATCAATTCATGCAAGAATAAAAGAGCACGGTTAATCACTAATAGAATTTCCACTGTCATCGTCAATAAATTGTGACTAAAAATCACAGCAATACTCAGTTTAATACGGTTGCTCTAATAGGCTCACAACAGCATTGCGCATGGGGCTTAGAGCGCATTTGGGCAAAATACTGAGAAATGGATCTATAGATTGAATCAAATTGAATAGTGGTTCGCGAACTTCAAGATAGATTCACCACCCTATTCAATATCGACATATTGCCACATCACCACAATTTGGCAAATTCAATGATTGATAAAATAAGCTTTCATGCCTGAGTATCGATAAGTTTAATGGTACTTTCGCCCCCACAAATTGTTCATTTTTAAAGCAGAGGTAAGACACTATAAAAATAAATGTATGAATTTAGATAAAAAAGTAGCGGAAAAGTGTGGGTTATTGCTCTGTAACTAAGAGACTCCCGATAAAAACTATAACTTGTGAGGATTTTATGAAATTTCGTGACTTAATGTTTGGCGCTTTTTTGGCGTTAGCTGGCACTTCGCTAACCCAAGCTCAAAGCTTCAAAGAGTTTAATGAGGGCTTCCCAGAAACAGTTAAAAAGATGTATCACGTGCCTGTGGCGATGCGTGACGGTGTGAAGCTAGCAACGGATATTTATTTACCTGACAAAACAGGAAAATATCCAACATTGTTAATTCGCGATATGTACACCAATGGCTCTGCTGCTGGCCGCCAAAAGTACGCAAAGTTTGCCACCTTCAATGGTTATGCCTTGGTATTCCAGTCTGTTCGTGGCCGTTATGACTCCGAAGGAAAGTGGTATCCCTATTTTCAAGAAATAAACGATGGGGATGACACCCTAAGCTGGATTGCTGAACAGTCATGGTCTGACGGTAAAGTGGGAATGTTTGGCTCTTCTTATTTAGCTTCAGTTCAGTGGTTAGCTGCGATAAATAAAAACCCAGCATTGGTTGCCATAGCACCAGCAGTGAGCCCTGGTAACTACTATCGTGACGTAGCTTATCCAGGCGGTGCGTTTTCGCTGTTATCCAGAGCTAGTTGGGGAATTGGTTTAGTTGGTAGCAGAACCAATATGTCGTTTCCGGTTGATTGGGTTAGCGGGATCAATCACTTACCCATAGAAACCTTAGCCCAAAGTGTGGGCTTTAATGTGCAACATTTTCAGGATTGGATCGCCCACCCTTCCTACGACGATTATTGGAAGCCATTAAACTTAGAAGACAGAGCAACCGAAATGGATGTGCCAGCCATTAATATTGGCGGCTGGTTTGATGTATTCTTACGCAGCACTATTGGCAGTTATTCCACCATGGCTGAACAGTCTGCATCAAGCACCTCTAGAAAAGGTCAACGCTTAGTAATAGGTCCTTGGCCCCATGGTTGGAATCAATCCTCCAAGCTAGGAGATATAGATTTTGGTGAAAACGCTCTGATTGACGCTCCAGCGATGTTGCTAGACTGGTTTGATTACTGGATGAAAGGCTCAACTAAACCTACAGGTCTAAAAGCAGATGAAGCACCAGTGCGTATCTTTATCATGGGCGAAAACGTTTGGCGTGACGAGCAAGAGTGGCCATTGGCAAGAACCGATTATCGTCCGTTTTATTTCCACGACAATAAAACCCTTTCAGAAAAATCACCGGCGAAAAAGACAGGCACCTTGAAATACGATTACGATCCAGCGGATCCCGTGCCTACCCTTGGTGGCAACATCATGATGCCTAAATTAAGAGGCCCTTACGATCAAAAGCCTCTTGATGACCGTAAAGATATTTTGCGATTTGTCACAGAACCCTTTACTGAAGCCACGGAATTCACCGGCCCGATTAGCGCTGAAATTTATGCTTCAAGTAGTGCTCCTGACACCGACTTTATGGCCAAATTAATAGTGGTTAAACCTGACGGTACCGCATTCAACTTGGTTGATGGTGTAATTCGAGCCCGCTATAGAGAAGGCTTTGAAGAACCCAAGTTAATTGAACCAGGTAAAGTGTATAAATACGAAATCGACATGTGGGCCACAAGCTACAAATTGTCTCCAGGCGATCGTATTAGGGTTGATATCACCAGCAGTAACTACCCACGACTTGCCAGAAACTTAAACACCGGTGCTGAATTCGCTAAAACCTCAGAAATGCAGGTGGCCAATCAGACACTACATATGAGTAAAGACTATCCATCTAAAATAGTGTTACCCATTATTCCTTAAACAGGTAACTCTGCATCCAAAGCGCCCGTTATGCTGAACCTAAATTCAACATAACGGGCGTTTTGTTATTGCCTTAAACTACCCCAGCCAGTCCCCTTTTAGGGACGATAAGAGTAGGTTACCCTAGAACGCCCAACCAATAACAAAGATAGGCTCTGGCGCGTTTAAATCAGCATAACTGTGTTTTTTATGACGAACTGAAAGGGTAAGATGACTCGATTAGAGCTAAAGAGAAAACACTAAATGGAAGCTAGTTGTTTTAGGTGGGAAATCTGATGGTAACACTGAATAAATATGGACTCTGAAAACCGATAATAAGCGAGTTTTAGCTATCGTCGGTTCAGAGCCCATACAATTTACTTAGATTTATTTAGCAGGTCTATGAACTAATAAGGGTTTATTGGCTAAGGTGGTAATATCTTTTACATCCACCGTTAACTTTTCATTGCCCATAAAGTTCACCTCAACGGTGATAGGTTGTAATTTCGGTAACGAAAAATACACAGGTCTGGCGCTTTGTGCATTATACCCGCCTCCGGTTGATACAATCCTTGAACCTAATATCTTGCCTTTTGCGTCATAAAACTTAACCACTGCGCCTTGCTGGGTATAATTGCCTTCGCTATCGAGCACAAGCACCGATAAGCTTTTAGCACGGTCTGCCGGCTTCATTTCATTTCGAAAAACAAAGTGTCCACCGACTTTTCCGTAGCCATCGGTAACCGACAAATCTAAGTCGCCATCGTCATCAAAATCAATCCATTCAACACCATGATCACCGGCTGCAGTTAATTCCGGATAGCGCTCATCCACCTCAAACTTAGTTCCGGTATTGCGATAAAGCTTACCGTAGGGTTCTGATTGCCCATTGACTTTATGATAACCCACGGCGATTAAATCCAGATAACCATCGTTGTTGTAATCCCCCCAGGCAGCGGCTACAGCATGGTCAGGATCCACCACGCCCATGGCTTTACCTACTTCGCTAAAGCTGCCATCGCCATTATTTTTATATAACAGGTTGGCACCGTAAGTAGTGACGTACAAATCGATAAAGCCGTCATTGTTGTAATCACCTGTAGCACAGCCTACTCCACCTTCAGCATACAGGCGCTGTGTCTCATCCATGCCTAATTCAGGAGCGATATCCACAAACTTATCAATGTCATTTCTAGCAACAGTGTCGCTATCGCCAGATTGATTGGCTAAGAAAAAGTCTAAATCACCGTCATTATCAATATCAAACCAGCAGGCTCCAACCGTACGTCTCGAATCATAAACCCCTGATGCATAACTTAAGGGCTTAAAAATTCCGTTCTCGTTTTTTAACAAGCGATTGGCACCCGTTCGGTTGGCAGCATATAAATCTGAGTCACCGTCATTGTCATAATCTATCCAATTTGATTGTCGACTGATGCGCCCTGGAATGGCTAAACCAATAGATTCAGCCACTTCTTTGAACACAGCACCATCATTTCGAAAAACATAAGTACGACTAGGAATCGGCATTTCATTAGAGCCCCCTAAAATATCTAGGTCACCATCATTATCGTAATCACCCCAAGAGACCCCTCGTATTTGATCCCCTTTTGTAGGTAATCCCATTTCCTTGCCGACACTAACAAAATGACCATCATCATTTCGATACAGGCGAACTTCTCCGCCTTTTATCGAGACGAGGAAATCAAGATCACCATCTTTGTCATAATCGCCCCATGCATTGGAGACCGAACCTGCAGTATTAAACGTGTCTGTTTGAATAGAAGTAAACTGAGTTGTTGCTGCGAAAGAATTTGTCGTAACTAATGCACATAACGCGCTTAGTGCTGTAACTTTAAAGTATGAAGATTTTTTCATTACGTTGTTCCTAACTTTGACTAAGTGTTCAAAATACAAATAAGGAGAGATCAAACCTCTGATCTCACCCGTTAACAGACTAAAACACTACCAAGCGTAAGATGTGCGAACGTACCAACTACCACCGGTGAAACCGTATGGCGAATAGGTATCATAGAACCCCGTCCCTAGTGAATTGACTGTGCGCTCTTCAGGATAGGTATTGAATATATTGTTGGCACCAGCGAAAAACTCTAAGCCACTTTCAAATTGATACCCAGCTTCCAAATTAACAATCCATTTTGCTTCATTGGTCGTATCCAAAGACTCAGAACTGCGCACCACTGTCCACTCACCAAAGCGAGTTGCACGGGCATTCATCACCCAACCGTCAACACGATAATTGGCTGAAAATGTCGCTTTAGAATCAGGCACGGCGTCCGTATAAGTACCTAAACGAGTGCGATCAAATTGCTCTACCTCTGAACCATCGGCAAGGACTAATCCTGACAATTCCTCTGGATTGGCATCTACATTCTCAATTTCAACTTTGTTGTAATTATAAGCCGCACTTAAGGTTAAGCTACCGTAACTCACCTCTGGCGACCAAGTGGCTACTAAATCAACTCCTTTGCTGCGAGTATCTATGGCATTGGTAAAGTAGTTAACCGCTCCTAAAGACTCATCAAAACCAGCAGCATCAAGAAGAGCAGAAATCTCATCCCCTATTGTTCCGCCAGTAATAGATAGCCGGGTATCACCACGGTTAAATTGAGATGACTGAGCAATACGGTCATCCACGTCAATTTGATAAACATCAACAGTCAATGACATATTTTTCATGGGTGTAAAGCTAATACCAGCACTAAAGTTCACTGATGTTTCTGGAGTTAAAGGTTTAGCTCCTAAAGCAGATGCAGCCAGATCCGTTGGCGGTAAGGTTTGGCGTAACACGATAGTTTCAGCCACACCGTCGTTATCTAAATCGGTGAATTGTCCTCGACTTCCGCGGAAACCCAACTGTTGAATACTGGGCGCTCTGAAACCTGTACTAAAAGATGATCTTAAGGCAACCGAATCACTAAGTTCATAGCGTGCATTCAACTTACCTAAAACCTCTTCACCAGCGGAGTCATTAAAATCCTCATAACGCAGTGCACCGGCCAAAAATAATTTATCGGAAACATCCCATGCCAAATCAATATATGCGTTTATATTATTGCGAGATACATCGTTTTCAGCTTCAGGTTCGAAGCCAGGAAAACCTTGAGCACCAGGTGACAAACCATTATTGCCATCAGCGTAACTAAGAGGCTCGCCTTTGACTATCTCAAAAGACTCTTTTCGATACTGCATACCAAATGACACTTGTAAATCACTGTCTTCAAGAGAGACAGAACGAGTAGCATCTAATTGGGCAACCATTTCATCTGCATTCATTTCACCCAGAAAGAATGAGGTAGGACTTGCCGCACCAAGACTGGAGTTCAATCCACTGGTGTTGTACCACTTAGTGTCATTACTGCCGTAACTTACTGAAAAGTCCCAATCAAAATCAAAATGAGTTCCTTTTACCCCAGTAACCACCTCAATATCATCTTCTTTAATTTGTTCTTCAGGACGGAATCCACGGGGAAATATTTCAACGATATTCCGCGAATCATATGAAGTTCGATAGGTAAAGGTTAAATCAGAACTGCGATTAGCATAGGTTGCAAAGGTGTATAACTCTAGATCTCCAGCACTAACCCCAGCATTTAAACCAAAAACACTAGTTTGTTGGGGGAAATTACCGAAATTTTTGGTCACTTGACGATCTACTGAGGCTTCTCTTGGGTCCCAGCTACCATCTTCTAGAGGTAAAAATAAGTTTAAGCCACCATCTTCGGGCAAGGCAACGGTTCTTGCGCGGTTGGAAATTTTGGTTTCCTTAAAATCGTAGGACAAGTTAATAAACCCATCTTCAGAAAATTCAAAACCGTTATTTATGCCAACGCTATAAAATTCGCCATCTCCGCGATCAAAGTTTTCACCGGTGCTGACCACGACTTTGCCGCCTTCAGCGTCATCTTTAAGAATAATATTCACCACACCAGCTATGGCATCGGAGCCATATTGAGCTGACGCACCATCACGTAAAACTTCGATGCGTTCAATGGCAGAGGATGGAATTAAGTTAATATCAACGCCAGCAGAGCCACTAAATAACCCTGTACTGGTATTAATAAGTGCGGTTTTGTGACGGCGTTTTCCATTTACTAATACTAGGGTTTGATCAGGGTTTAACCCTCGTAAACCGGCTGAGGCGATAAAGGTACCGGTACCACCACCAGAACGTTGTGGAAGGTTCAGGGAAGGAACTAAATAACGTAAAGATTCGAATAATCCAGTTTGACCTTGCTGTTCTAGCTGTTCACTTGAGAAAACGTCAATGGGTATTGGACTTTCTATAATAGTTCTTGGGTTTCCTCTTACCCCAGTCACCACTACACTTTCCAATTCACCTTCTGCATCACTTGTTTCAGTGAGTTGTTCATTTTCTTGGGCATAAACTGACGTCATCGTCATGATTGATGCAATCACACCAGAAGCAATTGCTTTGACTTGTTGTTCTACTTTATTTTTATTCATTTTCTCTGCTCTCTGATCGCGGGTAGCAGCATTCAAGTCGTCATCACTTGCGTCAACAATAATTGTTGAATTTGAATGTACAGTTCCTTTTAGGCCTGTGTTCGCAAGTAATGCTTTAAGACCGTCTGCAACTGTAAAATAACCCTGTAACTTATTAGTTGTAATTGGCGTTACAAGTGCTTGTGGGAAAATCAAAGCTAAGTTGGTTGCTTGCGCAAACCTCCTTAGTCCATCACCGGCAGGTTGTTTTTTTATGTTGAAATTCACTTTGACTACAGCTTCCGAACCCAAGCTCTTGCCATATGTAGCAATAACTGGGTTCACAGCCAAAAGCGTGAAAATAACAATTAAAACGTTCTGTCGAATCAAGGTTTTCCGCTTAAGGTCAGACAGAGCAATCATATCGACACATCATGCATCAATAATGGATTGCCTGCTTGTGACCTTACCTATACAGAGAAATAAATAAAAAAAACCCTCTATCTATTTTTAAATTAATTAAAATAAATTAAGGAACATAAAATAAAATGGAAGTTTAACTGTGGGGATGAGTAATATAATAATATTCGTCATCCACTCTTTTTATCACTAACCCAAGATTTAATTCCAAAGAACTAAAGACACTTTCCAAATTACTAATGGGATAATAGCCCCCTACTTTTAATTGTTGGATATCGTCATCAAGGATAATAATTTTTTTACTGGTATAACGAGAAACTTCTTCAACTACTGCTGATAAGGGCTCATTGTCAAATGCAAGAAACCCTTTTTTCCATGAAAGTTGGTTAGATAAACTCTCGTTATTTTCTTGTACCACTGACTCTACTTCTGCTTCATCAAAAACAACATTATTTCCCGCAGTCGCGATAACCTCGTTGTTTCGAGTTAACGGTTTTTTGATTGCTGAGGGTAAATGGCCTTCATTATCTTGCGCTCTTATTCTTACAGTGCCATGGGAGACCAATACCTTGACTTTGTTACCATCTAAACGCACCGAAAAGCTGGTGCCCAAAGCCATCACATCTCCTAGCCCTGCTTTGACGGTGAAAGGCTTACTTTTGTCGGCTGCAACTTTAAAATTAGCCTCACCTTGAAGCAGATGAATATTGCGCTGATCACGGCTATATAAAACCTCAACGATACTATTGGTGTTGAGTAAAATTTCTGAACCATCAGTTAGAGTTATGATTTTTTGCTGGCCAATTTTGGTTGCATATTGTCCATTTAGTGACCTAAATTCAGATAAATTATGAAAATACACTAGCACTGGCAACACCAGTATCAACACAAAATAGCTTAAGGTTTTATAGCTGAAGATATTAAAATTCAGCCCCAAACCTCCGGCTTTTGAAGCCTTGGATGCAGAGGACGCTGAGCGCTGACGTTCACCAATATCAGACATGCTATCCCACAGTTGAGTTAGTCTTTGTAATTGCTTTTTATGCTCTGGGCTAGTTGCAACCCAATGCTTCAATTCAACTTGTTCATCCTCACTCAGTTCACCGGTTTCCATACGCGCAATCCATTCACTGGCTTCGCGTTTAATTGTTTCTAGATTTTTAGGAAAATCCACCACGCCTGTCATTCTTATTTACTCTTTTTACTATGTAACATAGTTATGTTTTGATTCTGATGCTTGCTATCTTGAAAACAATGATTTGATATATAAGCGTCGCATCGCTCTATTCCTTTAGCTAAATGCTTTTCAGTAGTACTAATTGCGATATTTAGCTGTTTCGCAATATCTTTAATTCTAACACCTTCAAGCAACCTTAACCTTGTCACTCTTTGACATTGAACGGGCAAAGAATCTAGGGCAGCAAGTAATAAAGTCTGTTCTTCATGCTCTGACAAATGTTTAAATCCGTCATTTTCATTGCTTAAGAGTAATGAGTCGTTAGAATCCTCTATATAGTCGGTCAACCGAGTTGCCATTTTGGTGTTTTCACGAATAGCTAAATTCTTGGTTGTTTTAAATAAATAAACCTTAGGAAAAGTGATATTGCGCTGTTTATCTGCAACGAAGGTCTTCACGAAAGCTTCTTGCAGTATATCTTCTAAATCACTATCTCTATTTACGTAACGCCGGGCGAACCGAGTTAGCGAGGTCTTATACTCAGAAAAAATAGATAAGATAGATTTTTTATCTAACGACTCATCTTGCATTTCGCTTCCTTGTTATTTTTACCATGACTTGTTCGCGTTTTTTAATAATTCAGTTTGAAATGAATAAATATGCAGATGTTAAGAACACTGACTTTAGGCACTAGCCTAAAAGGTTCATTTACTACAAAACCTATTGAGTTCAATGACTTGTTGAAGTCAACGTTGATATCAACAATGTGTTGGTCAAAAAAATAACTTCTTGCTCATAGAGGAGCTGAATTCACGAACACAAAATATGCAACAACTACACCAGTCACACCAACAAACATAAGGCATTGAATTTTATATCTTTTATATAAAATCACTATAAATTTCCTTATGATTTACTAATTCAAGGCACATTAAATGTGCATAAGGTTAGGTAAAATGCTGCAGATTTGTGATGTGCTTAACTTCCCAATCAACCTCCATATTCATATTGTCCTAAACGACTCGACCAGTAAAAAAACCAATCATCCTCGGTATATACCGTTAGTCATATTTTCCGCAATTACGCTTTTTAGGTGGTTAAGCTTTGTCTCACTAATTAACGAGAGGAAACAAACATGTTCACGTCAAAACACCTAAAATCTGTTGTCATAGTTTTAATCGGTTTACTGCCTGCATTTGCGTCCTTGGCAAATGTTGTAGGAAGCTGGCAGGGAGAGCTTAAAGTTAATCAAAATACTAGTTTGCCGATGATCGTGCATTTTAGTCAGGAAGATTCGCAAATTACCGCAACTTTAGATAGTCCAGCCCAAGGTGCCACCGGTATTCCCATAAACGATGTTGAGGTAACGGCACAAGCAGTAAGCTTCAAAGTCAGTGCTATTGGCATGACCTTTACTGGTAACTTTAGTGATGCAAACACCATAATAGGCACCTTTACTCAAGGCAGTGCTCAATTGCCACTGACCCTAAACCGCAACCAAGATTCGGTAAAAGCCCCTAATCGTCCACAAACACCAGTGGCCCCATTTAATTATGTGAGTGAGGAAGTGTTATTTAGCAATCCCGATGCAAAAATCACCCTCGCAGGCACATTGACGAAACCCAAAAGAGACGGAAAATTCGCCGCGGTTATTCTCATTTCTGGCTCGGGCCCGCAAGATCGTGATGAAACCTTATTCAACCACAAGCCCTTCGCTGTGATTGCCGACCACTTAACCAAGCAGGGTTTAGCCGTTTTACGTTTTGATGATCGCGGAACCGCGCAATCTGAAGGTAATTTTGCCACTGCCACCAGCGCAGATTTTGCCACCGACGTACAAGCAGCTGTTGCTTACTTAAGCACTCGCTCAGACATTCTGGCGGATAAAGTTGGCCTAATTGGACACAGTGAAGGTGGCATGATCGCCCCTATGGTTGCCAGTAACAATCAAGACATTGCCTTTGTGATTATGCTTGCTGGTTTAGGGGTGGATGGTGTGACCTTAGTTACTCAACAATCCTATGATATTCAAAAGTTAATGGGCAAAAAAGAAGCAGCGCTGCGCACTGAACGCCAACAAGACACTCAATTGTACAGACAAATAGTTAATGGCATGGCCACCAACGAGATCCGTGATTATTTTCTGCAACAAGGACTAGGGGAAACCGCAGCTAGCGCCAAAGCTCAACAATTGGGTTCAGATTGGATGCGCTTTTTTCTTGGTTACCAACCACAACACTATTTGAATAAGGTTACCAGCCCTATCCTCGCCATTAACGGTAGCAAAGATTTGCAAGTGGATGCAAAAGCCAATTTAGCTGGACTAGAGCGTATTTTAAAAGCAAATAAACACCCCGATTTTGAGATAAAGTCACTGGCAAATTTAAATCACTTATTTCAAAAAGCAGACACAGGATTACCCAACGAGTATGCTACTATCGAGCATACGATGGATACTCAAGTGCTTGTTTTAATGGCTAAATGGATAAAAGCTAGAATTTAATGATGTTACGATCTTTTGTATTTTTACAATTACTGGGTTGGTTGCTATTTGGAGCAATCAACTTTTTCAGTCGGGCCATGCTGCAAGGAGGCACTTGGGTAGAATTTATTTCTACAAGCGTCTTAGTGATAGTGGGATTGTTAGTTTCTAGCGGATTAAGACGCTTCTATCACCGCCCTAAAGTACTTAAATTGCCACCTGGAATGTTAGTTTTAACCGCCTTTTGTGCAAGCATAGTGGCAGGTATTTTTACTACCTTAGTGGTGTTTATCTTATTCGAGCCCTTTGCTCAAACCCTCTACAACACCCCAACGTTATTTACTGTGATGCAAGTTACCTCCAACATTATCAACCTGAGTTTGGTGATGATCATTTGGTCGGCTTTGTATTTTGCTATTAAGCGTTACCACAAATTTGAACAAATGAAGGCGGAGAAATTAGCCTTAGACAGCACCCTCAAACAAGTGAGCTTAGAGGCATTAATCAATCAATTAAATCCTCATTTTATGTTTAACACCATAAATAATATCCGTGCGCTGATTTTAGAGGATGCGAACAAAGCAAGAGATATGTTGAGCCACTTAGCTGACATGTATCGTTACACCCTCAACACCGACAATAGCCATCTAGTCACCTTGGCCGACGAGTTAACCATGATAGATGACTATCTAGCCTTGATGGAAATTCAATTAGAGGGCCGACTACAGACTGAGTTTGACGTTGAGGCTGCTACCCCAGCCACGTTCATACCCCGAATGATGCTGCAACTGTTAGTTGAAAACGCAATTAAATATGGTATTGCCAATAAAAAACAAGGTGGACAACTTACCCTAGTGGCCAAACGTCAATCTGAAGCTTTATTTTTGCAAGTTCGCAATACCGGAAAAATCGAAAGTAGCTTACAAGATAGTACAGGTATGGGGTTAAACAATATCCAACAACGTTTAGCCCTGCTGTACGCTGATAAAGCCTATATTACCATGACTGAACAAGATGCCCAGGTTGTGGTGACCATATTATTGCCATGGAGTACTAGTGATGATTCGCGCAGTGATAGTTGATGATTCCCGTTTAGCTCGATTAGAGCTGCGGAATCTATTGGAACAGGTAAAAGACATTGAGGTTGTAGGCGAAGCTCAAGACGTTGATGACGGTCTTGATCTCATTGATGAAACCAATCCAGATTTAATTCTGCTGGATATCAATATGCCAGAAAAAGACGGCTTCGATTTGCTCAGCGAATTAGATACTGTACCTCAAGTGATTTTCACCACCGCCTATGATCAATACGCAATTAAGTCATTCGATTTTAATGCCTTAGACTATATTCTAAAACCCGTTACCGCGGCTCGACTCGAACAAGCCATTGAAAAGGTCAGAGATAAGCTAAGAACAACAGCGCAAACCCAAAGTAAAAGTGATTTACTCACACCCGATAGCCGCTTTTTTGTCAAAGAAGGTGAACAATGTTGGTTAGTTAAGATGGCGGATGTGCATTTAATTGAATCTGTTGGTAATTATAGTCGGCTGTATTTTAACGGCAACAAACCGATGATCTACAAAGCCTTAAGTAAAATTCAAGCTCGTTTGGAGCCCGGCCTATTTTTCCGCGCTAATCGCCAGCAGTTAGTAAATATGACTGAAATAAATGAGGTTTCCCCTCTGCTAAATGAAAGTTTGGAACTCACCTTAAAAAACGGCGTAAAAGTCAACGTATCACGTCGCCAAAGTGTAGAGTTTAAAACCCTATTTAAGCTCTAAACAACAAATGTCAAACATGGTCATATCCAGCTGTAGCTTAATTTAAGGGGATATTTCGCAAATCTTAAACGCCTTACAGGGATAAGAATAAATTTCCGGCTGAACCGCTTTTAGCGCAGCCATTTTTTTCGCCTTAAATGCGCTTTCGAATTGACTGATGCGTTGATAATAATCCACGAGTAACTGCTGTTTAGTTTCTTCATCCACAAAAGCAAATGTCAGGGAGTTTGCACCGACTTTTACCAACTCCGACCAAGACAAATTAAAGTTGGTGACCGCAGTGTAATACTCATCGGTCATATTCGAATCCCACATACCTCGGTCATCAGTTGATAACGCAACTGGTACCCCTAAGCGCAAATACTCAGGAAAAGGATGCTGTGAATAATCGTCAACATATTCTAATAACAAGTTGCTGATTAGGTTGATTTCGATTAGATAGTGATTGTAACGCATCAATAATAAGGTATCGGCATCATCAATTAGATTAAAGCCATGGCCGATGCGAGTAGCCCCTAATAAAAGCGTATCGCGAATGTGCTGATTAGGCTCATCACTTTCTCCGGCATGAATGGATAAGTTCACCCCATGGAACTGATGCCTTAGCTTTCGCATGGTTGATAAAAATCGTTGAGGATGGCCTTTATCATTATCTTCACGGCCAACCAAGTCAACGGCAACATAAAGCTCAGGATGTTCAGAAACAAATTTATACATCCACTCAAGGCCATTTAAAGCCTGCGAAGAAAACCGCAATAACGCGTATTGCAAACGAACTGTAACACCGCTGTCGATGGCATCTTGTTGGGCAAAACGTTTACGGTATATCTGATACACCTCTTCAGGTTCAAAACTGCTGCCATCACCATGAACATAACCTTTAACGCCAGCATCGGTTTCTAAATAAGACAAACCTTCAGCACCAAATGCTTGCATATTTTTGACAATTAAATTGGCTTGCATATAAGGATTAGACAACAAGGAATTAAGACGATTCCAATGGGTTTCAAAGAACTCATCACGGCCCTCACTGACTTTATCGAGTCGAATACTGTTCATCCAAGCTTGTTTTTCTTGGGAGTTAAGATCTTGTAGACGTTTGTATTCGGACTGCTCACAGCTATCTAGCTTTTTATATTCAAACTCTTGAATATTCACAAATAACATTAAATAGGGAGATCTTGAACGCCTATCTGAACGGTGAGCTTTGCAATTATTTATTTTTACTTTTGTATAATAAACATAACCGTTTTGCTGTTGTTTAATGGCCTCGTTAAACCACCACGATGAACGATTTGAACCTGTGGAATGGTTATGTAAATCGCCCCCTTTGGGCATTGCATATAAAAAGGTATATAAGTCTTCAGCCGAGGCCGTTTTTTTAAAAGATTCGAACTCTTTATCAAAGGTTGCTGCAAATGTGCTAGATACAACACTCATACAAAAGATAGAGAGTAAACACACCAATTTCATTGTAATGGCTCCAAAGGGGCTAGTGATTGATATCAACTAGCTTAATGCTATTTGTGTTTAGAAAACGAATTCTAAGGCGGACTATTTTACTTCGTAAGGTAATTGACTCTGGTAATCATCCCAGTTGCTCACAATTTTTTGAATCACCGTATTGGCAACAGTATAGGCGGTATTTTTAGCCGGATAACCACCGTCTGGATAAGGAGCGGTCACACTCCAACTGCTTAGTTTGTCTGCCGGTGCCATGGTATAATTACTCACGGTTCTAAGCACCATAATTCGCTGCGGATCAATTTTATCAATACGAGCAAGGCGCATTAAGGATGTTAGGGTTCCAGAGTCTTCCATATTACTGGTCATAAAGTTAGCCGTATCACCACCATATAACTTCAGCCAATCGTTGGCCCATTCGTTCAGGTGTTTCCCGTGCCAATATTTACTTGCACTTAAGGTATCCCCTTGGGTCACAAAAGGCGGCTTTTGCGCATTAGGCATGGTTTTGTATAAGGCTCTGAAGGCTTTTATCCCTTCACTATCTGGCAATTTAAGGGATTTTGTTTCACTAAAGGCCCAATCGGCTAATTGACTGTTTAGCTCAAAAGACACCGTATCTAACGTCCATCCCGTTGAGATGTCTTCAGGCTCTTCCGCCGGCTGTGTTGCCCCCAATGGAATAATTCCATATGGCCAAGATGCGGGAATTTCCCGGGCATCAATTTGATAAATCAGATCACCATCTACAACGTGCTTCGCCCATGCTGCCGAGCCTAGGGATATATCTTCAGGATCGCCACCGGCAATACCCGCAACCACCCAATAGGCTTTACTCAGATCAAAGCGCGGATCCAACCCCAATGCCATGATCGACGCGGTTGCATTGGGAATACCACCACCAACACAAATTACCAGCACGCCATCGTCATTTAAGTATAAATCGTATTCGCCTAATGGGAAATCCAGCTTGTGATTGAAATTGCCACGCTCTAACCAAAGTTGCAATTCACCGGCGTCATCTCCCATTGCTTCACCAGACTCGTACATGGTTACCACTACAGCTTTTATGGCATGGATTTGTGCATTAAGGTTAACCTCGTTGATGGCCTCAACTTTAGCTGGTTTAGGCTGGTTGCTAGTCGTTTCGGTATTACCACAGGCGACTGTATTCGCCGCTAACAAACTCAACATAACTGGCTTAGCGTATTTCAAAAATGACATATTTATACTTCTCCTTACAAGATCCCATTGCTCAACATAAAATCATATTACATTGCACTTAAAACTTGACCAACCGGTCAGCAATTATCATACCCTAAGCATAACTTTACCCATAAATAATGACTAAACACCCAAAATATATGGCTAACCATTTGATATTAAAAGATTATATTGATTTATTGGAAAACCTAAATTCAAAATTAACCTGGCAACTCTCCTTATTCAAAACCTCGTATTTTCGCCACACAAAGAACACCTTAGCCCATCAGCACCAAATAAGGGCGCAGATTCTTAACATAGGCATAGAACCGCAGTGACATTAAAATGTGAGGTTGGGAGGGTGCTGATCTGTAGTGCAACAGGGAATAATTGAGGAAATAAACATCAAAGAATAGCAAAGTTAACTAGGTACAACGACGACCTAGTTAACCTTGTTTCGTGAACTTTAAAAAGAGCTTAATTTTAAAAGTACTTAACTTCTAACAAGCTTACATTCAAAACAGCTTACTCAGCAGTGACCTCGGTAAACACATAAGAATGCTGCATATCAATGAGTGTCAGTGTACGTTTTCCTGAGTCAGTTTGGCCAATCACTAACTCCATTCCATACAAGATAGGATTTAACACCACAACAGACGTTGAACCATCTGAATTAGTTTTAGTGGTTAACGCAGTCGTCCAAACGCCGGGGTTGAAAATAGTTTCACCGTCAACGTTAGATATCCATACATCACCTAACGTATCACTCTCATAGTGCTTGGCTAAATTGGCTAAAATAGCCGCGTCTCCAGGCATATCAATTTCATCAAAACGGGATGCATGTAGTTTTTGTTGTTCAAGTACATCAACTTCTACCTGTTCACCCGCTTTGGGCGTGGCATCATACAATAACTCAATTAACTTGCGCTGAAATGCAGAGGCCAAATAATACCCTTCGTCAGAGTTGGTCAAAATAACCGCTGCTACATTCGCACTGGGTATCACAATAAATTGCGATTGATACCCAGCCAAACTGCCACCATGTTCGATGAACTCCACACCGGCAATTTTTCGTGTTGATAGCCCCATGCCATAATACTCATCTTTACCAGAAGACACGCCAGGTACACGTCTTTCCAATAGGGGAGTTTCCGCAAACAGTCGTTTTCCGTCAGGACTAACACCTACCCTTAACTCGTTGATGAGGTACTTGAGCATATCGGAAGAAGAGGAAAACGCGCCCCCTGAGGGACGATAAGGTACAAGCGTTAGATTAAACCCCTCAGTTGCGGTTTGTTCAACTTCCACAGACTCAAATTCAATACCGATAGCATAAGGTTTGGCAACATTGCCCGCTAAGGCCTTTTCAAAAGAAAAAGTGGTACTCTTCATTTGCAAAGGATCAAAGATAAATTCTTGCATAGCTTTATCGTAAGCGGCCCCCAACTCCATGTCGGGATACAGAATATGACCGGCAATAAGCCCCGCCACTGCAGGCATTTGATTATTGTATTGGTATAACTCACCAAAATCACTGGTAGGCTCTACATTGGCTAAATCTTCAACGGCCATTACACTTGGCGCATTGGGTCCGCTGTTAAATATCCAAGTCATATCTTTACGAGGTAATCCTGTGCAAGCACAGACTAGATGACGAATAAGCACTTTATCTGTGGTTTCTTGGCTACCTAATTTAAATTCAGGATAGTGATCAGTGACTTTATCATTCCAGTCGAGCTTGCCCATTTCAACTAGCTTAGCCAGCAGTAGGGTTGTCATGCCTTTGGTATTTGAGGCCACGGCAAATAATGTGTCTTTATCAACAGGTTCATTAGTCTGGATATTTTTAACCCCTACCCCACCTTCATACGCCACCTTACCGTTTTGATAAATGGCGATGCCAGCGCCTGGTACCTGTAACTTTTTGGCCGACTCATCGACGAAACTCAGCAACGCCTCGACTTTTTGGGTATCCAATTGATGCGGAAGATTGCCTGACACATCTTCAACCTCAAAGCCTTGCAATGTATAACTGTTTGCTAAGGAACTTAACTGCGAACTGCGTTTTCCTAATACCGCCAAACTAGAATCAACTAATACAATATGCCAATCACTGTCTTTACGCAGTACTAGAGCAAAAAAAGCCCGCTCCTCAGAAATAACACTTTCATATTCAATAAAGGTTTGCTGTTGCCAACCATTATCAGCCACCTCGTCGTTAATAAAACGCACTTCGCGGGCAAAGTCGGGAGAGACTTTGTGCCAAGCTTGCAAGGCAGCCTGCTCTGCATCGTTAGCACCTTTAACCACAGTAATTACCATGAAGCTATCATCTTCAGGTGCAGTGTATTTAATTAACTCAGTGCCTTTGTCTTCAGTCCAATTTCCCGGTGCATCATAGGTTGCCCCTAACCAATCATCAGAGAGTTGACTTGCCCCATCCAATCCCGACAATTCAGAATCAGCAGGTGGCTCAATATTAGGAGTGTCGCTAGTACAAGCGTTTAAAAAGAAAAATAGTGAAAAAATAACCGAGCAGCAATGAAGTTTACGCATAACATCAGTCCTTTGAGTTGATTAAAAAACAGACTACACAATAAAGACATAATCTTCCAGTGATTAAGTAACCCAATGATGAAATTACAAAAGTAAGTATACCGCTATCTTCGAAAGACAGTTTCTACTCGTAAAATATAGAGGCGTATTAGCAAGTCTAAAAAAGCCATCGATATCCGCATAAATATTTTTAACTGTTAACTTTAACTGAAATTAGAATATAACTTGTTGAATCATTACTGTGCAGCATTTATAGTCATTGCTAACGTCATGAAATATCTAGATTTATAAGGAACCGTCAATGAAACTTAATCAAGTTTTATCAATAGTTAATCAAGTAGAAAAATCAAAATTCATAACTAGTCTAGACAAACTTTGTCAAGACGCAGCCAAAAGCAATAAGAAACTCGCTAAGACAATTGAAAACATTGACGGTCAAATTAAAAATGCATCAGGAAGTGAAATTACACAACTATACTTTGCAGTTAGAGATTTTTATAAGGTAGCCATCAAAGAACAAATTTTGATGAATTCTGCGCAAATTAATTTACTCGTTAATATACTAAGCCGAGACGGAAACTGTGTCGCACGAATTAGTTGGATCGAAAATCTTTATAAAAACGAATGGTCAATTTTGCAGTCATTAGCTAAAGAACTGCAAGCAGAAATCCAAACTAACTCCAGTGAATCCATCAATACTAGGGCAAAAGTTTTATCGGTTTACCATGCTTGTATGAAAGAAGCATACACAAACGATAATAGATCGAATAGAGACGCAAAAGTAACAGATGATGAAAGAGGTATATTGAATGTCTTAGGTACCCAACTTGGATTAGCAACTGATGAATGTGCTGCGATAGAACATCTTGTGGACAATATACCGAAAGATGGTGTTTTAGATGCTCTAAATATTCTGAGAGATATGGGTGTTTTATTTATTAGCAAGAAGCGACAAGAGGTATTTGTACCAGATGAAATTGTAGAGTTATTAAACGAAATTCAAGGTAAAGACATGCCGGATAAACATAGATTGAGGTTGATGAGAACGTTCTCCGACGCCGAATTATCCAATGTATTAAGAGCACATGGACGAAAAAGCAGAGGAATAGATCGAACTGAAAAGATATATACAATAATCCATTCAGGTATAAATGCTTATGATCTTTTATCAACTGATATGCATGCAGTTGAAGATAACCAGAATCAGAGAAAAGAAAGGCTTAAGCAATTGATTGCGGATCTCGATGTTGATACAGATAAACTTGGTACGACATTAGATGAACGTATTCAGCTTATAATATCTTCTTTAGCAAATGCTACTGAAAAAGAGTTTGACTCTTTGAGTGCTAGTGGTTTCAAAGAGTTACTAAAAACTTTAGAAGAACATTTCCCAACAATTAATACTGTCATAAAAGCCCAATTTGAATTAGAAGAAAATGAACTTGTAGATACCGAGAAACTGAGATCACTCAGTATAACTCCTTTCGATATTTTGTATTTACTCTCGAATGAAGAGATTAGGAGCGTACGCGACAGTATGGGGCTACCTAAACGCGGAAATCCCCGCTTTGCTATTCTCGAATGCTTCGCCAATGCAACAGATAAACTTATAGATAATTATGATTTATTAGCGCTACGCGATGTAAATAAACTTCGTGAACTAGGTTCAGAGGTAGCAGAAGCGGATATAGGTGTAAAGTTTGAGGAAGTAACTAAAGCCATTTTTGAATTACTAGATTTGAATATTGACGAAGACGTTCGAAAAGAAATCAATACATCTAAAGATAAAGCGGACATAATAATATCTCTAAGTGATGATGATATAATAATTGGAGAGGCTAAAACCTGTAAAAACGGTGACTTCGCTAAATACTCCACAACATCAAGACAAGTTAAAGCGTATGTAAACAGGGCTGAAAATTTAGGTAAAAGAGTGGCCCAAGTATTAATCATAGCTCCAAGTTTCTCAGACGACTTTATTGAGTCAGCTGAAATGGATACCGAAATAAATATTTCATTGCTAGAAGCCAAGGGATTAAAGCTTATTTTGGATGCTTTTAGAGCTAAAAGAACCCCAAAATTTTCAGCCAAACTGCTAACTAAAGGCGGCTTATTAAAAGCTGAATTAATAGCAAAAACTATTTAAAAAGCAATTATTACTTACATGTTTAAATTATTCATATTTTTGAATAAAAAACAAACAATTGTATCCGAGTGACTGATGATTCACTCGGATACAGCAGTACTAGTAATCCTGTCGATTAGTCGATCTTAAGAATGTGGCCTAAATTACTTTCGGTATATAAAAGTAAATTCATTCGTTACGGATCCAATATTATGAAATTCCGTCATTAGTTATCATATTAGAAACGTAACTTCGCCGCAAAATAATCTATAGTTTAGGCTGTCTATTCAAGCTATGGATTGCATATGAGTCGCAAAGAGCCTTCACTTCTGGTCATTTTTTCTTATCTCCCTTGGTGGGCTAGTGTGACCGCGGGTGTATTAGTTTATGTCTCATTAGCTTATGTATTTCCTGCACTGATTATCGAAAACCCAATTATTTCGATGATGATTATGGCAGGTCAGAATGTAGCGTGGATTTTTGCTTTGATGTTTACTCTCCCCGCAGTATCTTCGATATTTAAACATAAAAAACGACAGCAATTATTACAACACCAACAAGGAATAGACACCCTGCGTGAAATCTCATGGAGTGATTTTGAAGTGCTAGTAGGAGAAGCATTTCGTCGCAAAGGTTTCTCAGTTCAAGAAAATATGAGTGGTGGTGCTGACGGTGGCGTAGATTTAAGAATTTCAAAAGACGGTAAATTACATTTAGTCCAATGCAAACATTGGCGTTCTTCCAAGGTAGGCGTTTCCATCGTACGAGAAATGTTTGGCGTACTAACGGCATCAAAGGCCCAGAGTGTTTACCTAGTGACTTCAGGGGAGTTTACCAATGAGGCGATTAAGTTTGCTAATAACCTTCCCATTACACTTATCAATGGCCACGCCCTACTTGCTTTAATCAATGAAATAAAAACACCAGTTAGCCCAATGCAAGTCAGCCACAACACAATAAAAGAACATATGCATAGCTCTGAAAAGATCTGTCCAAAATGTCAATCTCAACTGGTCAAACGAACTGCCAAAAAAGGCAAATATATGGGCAATGAATTTCTAGGATGCGTAAGTTTTCCGCGCTGTCGTTATACCGAACAGCTCTAACCCCCTTTAAAAACCGAAACAAGGAACGTTATGTACCGAGGTAAACTAACAAATTGGAATGATGATAAAGGCTTTGGCTTTATTAAAGCTGATGGCTTAACAAGAGATACCTTTATCCATATCTCAGAACTAAAGCACATGAGTCGCAAACCAAGAACGGGTGACTACATCAACTTTGAAATAGCTAACACCAACGGCAAAAGTAGAGCAATAAAAGCAAGTATTGAAGGCGTGAGCGCTATTCCAAAACCAATTTTCAAACGAAACAATAAAAAACAATTCAAGTTGCGGTTTTCTTACATTTTGATCCTGATAAGTTTTGGAATACTTGCCATTAAACACTTTCAAGAACCCGATAAAAGCACTTCACAATCCACCGTCATTTCGTGGCCCACCTTTACAGAATCAGAGAGTAAGCAAAACTTTTCATGTGATGGCAGACAGCATTGCAGCCAAATGACATCAAGGGCCGAAGCAGAGTACTTCCTAAGAAATTGTCCCAATACCAAAATGGACGGAGATAGAGATGGAATACCTTGTGAAAATGATTCGAGGTTTTAACGCTATATAGTCGTTAGCGCAGAACCACCAGTTTGTTTCAGATGAGCAAACTGGTTATATACATAGGCTTACTTTTTAAACCGTTCTTCTCGGTGAAACGCCAAGTAATCTTGATGCTCCTTTACCAATAGAACATTCATTTGCTTATCAATGCCTAAAGTTTGATATTCTTCCAGCTGTTCTGAAATCAATATCTTTCCTTTATCACTAAAACTCACATATCCTAAATCAAAAGCCTTATCTAAATTTGCTAACAATAAAAAACCATTGAACTTATCTAACCTCTCTTTATTAGAAGATTCCTTCCAAGGTTTTATATGAGAGGCAACTAATAAAGCACAATTAGGGTATTTTGTCACTGCGCAACCGTTCCATAGTCCAATCAGTTCTTTTCTAAATTGACCTTGCCCTATTCGAGTGTTTACTAAAGTTGATTTTTCCGTGTCGGAGATCTGTTTATCCATGATAATTTCGTCGATATCGTGCTTTAATTCAGCTTGCGTAATGTCAGACAAAAATCCTCTATATGCATTTAGCGCAGCAGAATACATTCCTTTGCCTTTCTTGTCTTTAAGCTGGAACTCTTTGACGTCATGAACTTGACTAACAATCTTCTGATATTCGAAATATGAGCTCACAGACAACAAATTTTTATCACTAATACCAGTGTCATGTGTCCAATTAGATATCGAACCTTTTAACGCACCTAGATAATTCTTTATAGTTTTTTCTGACTTACCAATAGATTTCGCCCATCTTGAAAACTGCTCATCGAGGGTATCCAAATTACTTACTAATGCATTTTTAAGTGTTAATAACGTTTCTGAGCTTTGCAGTAATTGAAACAACTCTTTATCTAAGAATGCATAATCGACATAATTTCGAATCGTTGCTTCACCTACAGACTTTACAGCACGATATCTTTCTTGAGAGTTATTTTTGAATGCAAGAAACCAAAAACCTGAAGACTGCAGATGATTAAAAGGAAGGAAGGGACTATTCACGTCATTCACACTTTTCAGTAGTTCAAAATGCCATGTAAATCTTTGTTTCAATTTTTCATCATAATAAATTCGATTATGTTTAATATGTCCTTGTTCAATCAAATCGATTACAGCAAACATCATGCAAACTTTATGAGGTTTAGCTCGACCTGAAGAACGATCAGGTCGGATACTCTTCATTTTATTGACATAAAAACTAAGACTCATTGGGCAGTTCCTTTTTAGAAAAAACTATCGTTTGCCAATTTAAGTCACTTCGATTGAGCTTATCTTCATCAATCCTGTCCAATCTACAAATCAATCCCAAATTGGCGGCTTCTTTTATTGTCGAACTAACATCGACATTTTCTGAAGTACGCTCATCACTAAAACAGCCGATTCGAATTGTTATAACTACTATCCCATTAGTGTTAATTAAAGAATTAATCCTATGTAAACTTAGCCTCTGCTCTTTTTCTGTTAGATGCATCCAAACGGCACTGACCAATATAACATCATACTTTTCATCAGGGAGTTGACTAAGCATAGGCAAGCTATCAATAATCCAATTGATCTCATTAGTATTGCTATTCTTACTTAATTGACTAAGCTCAATTGCAGGCTCTACTGCACAAACCTTAAAACCTAGCTCTGCTAACGCAGAAGCATCTCGACCACTTCCAGCTCCAATATCTAGTGCTCGTTTACCCGACAAATCATGAAGAAAAGAAGCCCAATGCTTATGGACTTTTTGAAATGAAGTGGACTGGTATTGCTGGAACAACTCTGCAGCATGTGAATTATAAAAATCGATAGTTTTGTTTTGTGAACACATATTTTTCTATTTTTATAACCTTATATACCAACGAATTAGAAAGCTTACTAAATGCTTCAACCAATAAAACAAATGACGATTATTAAACATTACAATAAACTCTTTTCTCGCTATTTGTAAAAGTTTAGTTGTAAATTTTATAGATATACTGGCCTCAAAGTTTGATATCCTCTTTTCATGCTGCGTCTCTACTACTTAAATGCGACAAGCTTTGTGCTGCTGTGTTTTGTGCAAGTAAATTTCTTCACCCTCTACCCTACTTACAATGCATTTCATTACATTGTTTGTTTGGGGCTTTATATCGTTTTAATTTGCATTGCAGTTTTTCAAGTTGATGCAAGTTGTCGGCAAAAACACTTTTGGAGCCTAATTCTTCACTTAACACTATATGGGCTTTCACTAATTTAACTAATTTGGTGAAGTCTGCATCTTTTCCTGCCTTTTCAATAATTGTGTTTTCTCGGCTTATTTCTAACGTTATGTGTAGAAGGTTGGCATCCATAATTATTTCT
This sequence comes from Aliiglaciecola sp., assembly GCF_039982535.1. NCBI lineage: Bacteria > Pseudomonadati > Pseudomonadota > Gammaproteobacteria > Alteromonadales > Alteromonadaceae > Aliiglaciecola > Aliiglaciecola sp. The sequence goes on along the minus strand of NZ_JBDWYG010000067.1, from coordinate 11,430 downwards.
CATTTTTTATTTTTGTTATCTAGAAAAACGTATTTAAATGCTTGAATAGTCAATACTTGTGAGTCCCCTTTGTGCTCCATTAGAGGTATACGATAGGCGTTTCTTTTTAGTGAAATGAGTGAGTATTGAGTTGTAGTTATTTCTGGAGTGTTTGGTTTTACCCATTTCAACGCATAGGGGCTGCGTCCAAAGGCGGAACAATGTTGAAGAACCAAATAGTGTTGCTTGATGTTGCGTTTTCATACTGCGTCCCTACTACTAAAATGCGACTGGATTCGCCTTTTGTCATCACCAATTTCTATTAAACTGGTGATGCGCTGTTCACACCAACTTTTTGCCGATTCAACAATATAATTGAAGCCTTTATTGTCTAATCTTTTGTATAAGTGCAACGAGGTTTGAAAATCTCCCACCTTTCGATAAAAAATTATGCATAACAGATTCATTGCTCCTCACTTTTTTGCATAATCACCTGCAATTTTTTACCTTATTCTTTGCACAGATTTGTTAAGCTAAGCCAAATTATTAAACTGACTTAAATCAATGACTCACCAAATTAAATCTAATTTTTCGTATTTTTTAACCTTCACCATTTGCGTCTTTTTGTTGGGCGCTTGCGCGACTTCTCAAAAGGCTAAGCTTCCCGTTGCGGTGTTAACCACTGAATACGGTGTCATTCAGATTGAGTTGGATGTAATTAATGCCCCTGTGAGTGCCAATAACTTTATCGCGTATATAAAAAGCGGCGACGTTAAAACTCTGACTTTTTATCGCACCGTTGACCACAATAACGATAATCACCCACTAAAAATTTCGGTTTTACAGGGAGGTATAAATGCGGCCTTAGATGACCCATTCGATGCTCCATTACCGCCTATCCAACATGAATCAACAGCTCAGAGCAATCTCCTTCACAAAAGAGGTGCAGTGTCTTTTGCTCGTGGTGATTTAGGCTCTGCTCAATCGGAGTTTTTTATCTCTACCGAAGATAACCCCCACTTAGATGCGGGCGGATTGCGCCATCCAGACAAACAAGGGTTTGCGGTATTTGGTAGAGTCATTGCGGGCATGGAAGTTGTCGATAAAATCGCTGCACTGCCTGCTAAGAGACATCACGATAATCCCTATGTAAAAGGGCAATTGTTAACTGAGCAAGTTCCAATTCTCAAAATTACCTTAAAAAACTGAAGCGTTGCTCAACAATTGTTATCGAGGCTGTTCTTGGGCGATATGGGAAGTTAGCGACTAAACCTTAGCGCCGGTAGAGTGATTCGACTCCTCTTTTGAAGGCGCTAGGGAAGTATATTTTCCAATTTGGCATTTTTTGAAAAAACTTAGGACATTCATGTACTTGGATAGGTTTGCTTAAGGTCGTTTTACTGATAAACTTTTCAAGTGAATTTTTATCTAATAGTTAATAAACTCAAACAATAAATACTTAGCCGTTAATACAAAAAATTATCCGCTAACTATTGATTTGAGGCATTCAACAAACTCACCATTTACATTAATAGAATAATAATAGAGCTAAAGATAATAATTTCTACGCACATGCATTTCCCAACTATCAATTAAATAACTGTATTAACAAGGGATTCACTAAAGTGACACATCAAAAATCTTCGACACCTTTTTTTATTGCTCCAACATTCAAGAGCAAAACCCTAGTGGCTATCGCCGTAGCTACCTGTTTATCACCCATTAATCTTTACGCCCAATCCAATGCCAGCGGCGCGACTGATGCAGAAGTAGAGCGTGTTGTAGTAACTTCTCGTAAACGTTCAGAAGATATGAATGATGTGCCGATTAGCATTAACGTGGTAACCGACGAGCTAATTGACAACCTTGGAGCGGCAGACTTTACCGATTTGTTAGGCGTTGTTCCAAGCTTAACGTCTTACCAAAATGGCCCAGGCAGAACCCGTTTATCTATCCGTGGTGTTGCCAATGGTGGCGGTAACGACAACGATACCCAAAACCAAGAAACTGTGGGTATCTATATGGATGAGATCCCAATTTCTATGGGTGGAATGAATCCAGAGTTCGCACTGTTTGACTTGAAACGAGTGGAGGTTCTACGCGGCCCACAAGGGACGCTATTTGGAGCGGGGTCAATGACCGGGACAGTACGTCTTGTTTCAAACGAACCGGATCTTAACGAATTTGGTGGCCGCTATGAAGCCACTGCATCATCCATTAGCCACGGTTCACAGAATTACTCAGTGAAAGGCTTGATCAATACGCCGGTAATCGAAAACCAACTGGCCATTCGTGCAAGTGGATATTACATGGACAACGGTGGTTACATCGATAACGAAGTTACCGGTGAAAAAGACATCAATGATGGAATTTCTAAAGGCGCTAAAATCTCCACATTGTATTTCCCAACGGATAATTTACGCGCTGAATTAACCCTACTTCACCATAACTATTCAGACAATGGTTATCCTCAAGACATCGACTCTACACCGTTTTTAACCAGAAACTATACGTCTTTCGATGGATTTGATGATGAAGTAAACATTGCTAACCTAACATTGAAATATGACCTAGAGTGGGCTGAATTAGTCAGTTCTACTTCGTATTTTGACCGCTCCATTATTAACCGTCGTTCGTTAGATTTATTGTTTGAATCAGCACTTCCACCAGAAGTGACTCCCCATGAACTAATCGATTTCACTGACTCTGAAGTGTGGGTACAAGAACTACGCTTAGCCTCTACTACCGATGATAAGTTGCAGTGGACAGTGGGTGCCTATGCAGACAAAAAAGATGTGTTTTATGAAAATACGTTCCCAGTTCCAGGTGCAGATGCAATCTTGGGCGTACCGTCTTCGGCCTTTGGCGCACCAGAAGATCACTTATATTACGGTTTTGACGACCTAACCGTAGAAACCTATGCTCTTTTCGGTGAAGCCTATTACGACATTGGCGACTTCTCTATTACCGCAGGTTTGCGTTACTTCAACTGGAAACAGAATATCGAATTTTACCAGTCTGGTTTGTTTAACGGTGAATCAAATGGTGATGTTCGACCAGAAAGTACTACCGATGGTGTGAATCCAAAACTGAATGTGTCTTACCGTGTAAATGACGAAGTGCTAGTTTACGCCCAAGCTGCAAAAGGTTTCCGTTACGGCGGCATCAACGGCGCGATCCCTGAATCTGTCTGTTCTGAAGAATTGGCCCAGGTTGAACGTGAAGGTGGCGATACTCGTTTCTTCGATCCCGATGAAATTTGGAACTATGAAGCAGGTATAAAAGGCGTTTCTAGCGACGGTAAATTTAGCTATAACACCACTGTATTCCACATTGATTGGAGCGATATGCAAACCAGCCGTTCTTTTGAATGTGGTTTTGGTTTCCGTGAAAATGTGGGTGAAGCTACCAGCCAAGGGATTGAGTTTGAAGTTAGCATGAGACCTGTTGAAGCATTAACGCTATCGGTAGGCGGTGCTTACATCAAGAGTACCTTGGATGCAGATGTACCTAACTTATCTGCGTTAGAAGGTGACTCAGCTCCATTCGTACCTGAAACCACCCTAAATGCGAGTGCTGATTATGAGCGCGCGTTAAGCCAAAACTATATGGGCTTCGCATATTTTAATGTGCAATATACCGGTGATCGTGCAACAGAATTCAACGAAAATGCAGACAACTACCGTAAAATGGACGCTTATACCGTTGCCAATTTACGCTTAGGTGTACGTTTTGACGAGTTTGAAGTGTCGTTGTTTGCAAATAACCTGTTCGACGACGATGGTGTGGTTCGCGCCATTGGCAGACCACCATTTGATCAACCAGCTACTATTCGCGTAACGCCGCGTACGATTGGATTAACTTTCCGCGGTAATTACTAAGGTTAACCTAAGCAAACTAGGGTTATTACGACTGCTTTTAATAAGCAGATTGAAGTAACAAAACGATGGGGCAACCGCACTGACATTAGTGCAGTTGCCTATCAATAACAGGAGAATAGTTATGAAGCAATTTGCTGCCATTATGATGGTGATAGTTTGGTCTATCACCAATGTAAGTTTAGCTAACCCCCAACAATCAACGATGACCAGCGAAACTGAGTCGATTAATACACTGATGGACGGCCTGCATTACGCTGCTAGCCAAGCGGATCTTGAAGGATACCTTGGTTCATACACACAAAACGCCGTGTTCATGGGAACCGATGATTGGGAAAGGTGGGCTCGCCCAACGACTTTGGATGCCTATGTAGCAGAGCGTTTTAAAGGTGGTACAGGTTGGACTTACAAGTCAGTTGAACGTCATATAAACTTTGCTGAAGGCGGCAATATAGCCTGGTTAGATGAGATAATTGTCTCACCTAAATGGGGCCGCTTCAGAGGAACAGGTGTGGTAACTAAACAAGGTGACACTTGGAAAATAGCCCACTATTCAATGTCTGTTTTAGTGGCCAATGAAGCATTTGTTGAGATTTCAGAAATCAACAAAAAAGCATTTGCGGTTAGAAAGAACAAATAAATAAAGGGGCATCACTACCTGATGCCCTTCTTCCCTCTGCCACCGAAAGCCGTCCAGCAGTCTCGAAATCAAAAGGAACTAATCTTATGTTTTTATTGATTTTTAACCCTAGGCGTTTAGGCTATCAAATCTTCGTGATGTAAACCAAAGCAACCGCAGAAAGCACTAGGCATGAACATTAGCAGTGATTTAATACGCGCATATAAGAATACCGAGTACGTTGTTTTTGCTGATCCTCAATTTATCATCTTGGTAGATAAATACTCTCACGACCTACAAGCACTTATGTATCAATACGAGTGTAAACAGGCTGCGTTTATCACCGCGTACAATCCTCACAGTCAGCTAGTCGCTGATTCTCAGAACCTTAAGGCACAAACCCAACTTATAAACGAATTGCACAATTTAGGTTATAAAGTGTTGAGTGGACAAGGGAGAGATCCACAAGGTTTGTGGCCTGCAGAAGATAGTGTGCTGGTATTCAATATTGATAAAAGCAGGGCGATAAAGTTTGCCAAGAAGTATGCGCAAAACGCAATAATCTGGATACAAAACGATGGGATCCCGCAATTGTTATTGCTGAATAACTAAAACCTTTTCCCTCTTATTTTTTAACCTCCCGATCCGTCAATTTCTCCAATTCATTCGGTCTTTAATTCACTTTTACCCGTCACTTTTTGCCATTAGAGAATAATTCTAACCGAACAATGAAGATACCCTCTCAAAACACACAAATAACAATGGTTATCATTTGCAATACGATTAGTGTTAACTATAATAGCTCCGCTTTATCACACACACATCATTACAGAGAGCACTATGAATAAAAGGCACACTTTTGCATTATCACCGTTAATGCTGGCGTTAGGCATGCATGCGCAAGCAGCAGAATCAAACAACGAGAATTCAATTAACACAGCAGAAAATGACATTGAAGTTATTCGTATTGTTGAAAGCCGTATTCAACGAATTAGTTCTGGGGCCACAGGTCTTGGCCTTGATAGTTTTGACACTCCTCAATCTCTGTCAATCATCGAAAAAGACACTATCGATAATTACAACTTGAGCGATATCAACAGCCTGTTTAAAAACGTAACAGGTATTAATATTGATCAAACTGAAACCGACCGAACTTATTTCAACGCCCGTGGTTTTGATATTACAAGCATGCATGTAGATGGTTCAGGCATTCCCTTTGGTGATATTTTTGTTGGAGATGTCGATACTGCTATTTACGAAAAAATTGAGTTTATTCGCGGTTCAAATGGACTAATTACTGGCTTAGGGAACCCTTCAGGGACAATAAACTATGTTAGAAAACGTCCTAGTAACGATCCACAAGCAAGTGTCGCCGTTACCCTAGGAAGATGGTCAAATATGCGCGCTGTAGTGGATGTGTCAACACCATTGACCGACTCAGGTAGTTGGGCTGCGCGAGCCGTAGTTGTTCATCAAGATAAAGAAAGCTGGCTAGATCGTTACGAAAATAACCGTACAGTCATTTACGGTGTTGTTGATGGCCAAATTAACGACGATGTTACCCTTACTTTTGGTTACACCTACCAAGATAACAACAGTGATGGCGTGACTTGGGGTGCGGTGCCAATGATTTATTCAGATGGGACACAAACGGACTTTTCTGTTTCTGATTCCACCAGCATGAACTGGACGTATTGGGATACTTTGAATGAAACCGCCTTTGCTGAATTGAGTTGGTACATCAACGATGACCTGAACTTTACGAGTAAATTGAATTACACCAACTACGAAGATAACTCCGAACTTTTTTATTCTTATTCCAACACTGGACTAGATCACGATACAGGGTTAGGCATGTTGGGCAACCCTGGTAAATTTTATGCTGAAGACGAAATCTTAATTTGGGATAACACCCTGCAAGGAACCTTTCAAGCCTGGGGCTTAGAACATGCCTTTAATTTAGGCATAAGTTTGGCAGACTCAGAAACTCTCGATTTAGATTCCGGCGCACTAAGCGGTTTCGATGTTATGCCTGCCCTACCCGGCTGGACGGGAACCGAAGTGGCAAGACCTGACTGGGCAGAACCCTATCAGGCAGGCTATACAGATGTCACTCTAAATCGCTATTATGGCTCAGTCCAACTCGCTATAACTGAAAATTTTGACTTTGTACTAGGGGCAAGTTTCGTCGATTACGAAAACGAAGGGGAATCATGGGGCGCATCCACGTCCACAACAGAAGATGGCTCTAGTCCCTATATTGGCTTTACGTGGGAGGCGATGGATGGTCTTAATATTTACGGAAGTTACAGTGACATCTATCAACCGCAATATTACCTAAACGAAGATCTTGAAACCCTAGGTTCGGCCGAAGGTCGTGGTTATGAAATGGGTATTAAAAAACAATTCGATAATAACCTATTGATCAGTTTCGCGGTGTTTCGAACCGAACAAGAAAATCTTTATGAATTCATCGAATATGGCGATGGAGATGGCGTAGACGATGATGACTATTCAGACGACTTCGACTATTCACTTTATCGTGGTGTAACGGTTGAATCCAACGGTTTCGAGTTAGAAGTATCAGGTAAAGTTTCAGATGAGTGGACCATTCAAGGCGGGTTTACTGCGTTGAGTATGGATGATGAAGATGGCAATGAAGCCCGCACATTTATTCCTCGAAGAACATTAAAAATACTTGCCGACTATGCGCCTAAATGGGAAGAGAAGCTCAGTGCTGGCGTGTCAGTGCGTTGGCAAAGTGACATGTATTATACAACAGGTTTCGGACGTATCACTCAGGGCAGTTACGGACTTATTGGTGGTTATGTGCAGTATCAATTTAATCAACAAATATCCCTGAGCCTTAACTTGGACAATATTACAGATGAAAAATATCTCAGCTCTGTACGTACTGACCAAGCATTTTATGGCTCCCCAACCGACTACAGCATGACGTTGCGCTGGCAGTTTTAGTCGCGCAGCAAGGCTGAAGCTTATTAGATTAATAAGCTTCTCTTGCCTTACTAACAATGATTACACGTAGTTGATGTATTAAAAAAATGGGAACCTGACATGAATACAACACCGATATTATTTTTAAAAAACAAACGATTTTGGCTCAGTGGTCCTGCTACTTTAGCGGTCTCTTTGCTATTTATGTTGGCTATGGCGGCATGGTTTCCGCCGGGAATCGGTAACGTAAATAACATAATGATGCCTTTGTACATGTTCCCATTAATCTGGGCTATTTTGTTCTTTTACACTTATCTGACAGCAGATTTACAAAAAGCCCAATGGATACTTGGCGCATTGTTTATTGCCAACACTGCCATTCTTGCGTTTCAATTTTTAGGTTAACCCTTATGACTGACAACTCCCCTTCACTTCGTTCGAAAGCCAAAGCCCTGCTCAGTCTACACTCATGGTCTGGCATTATATTGGGCATGCTGCTTTATGCGGTTATATTTACTGGTACAGTTGCGGTGGTTGCCGATGAAATTGGCGAGTGGTCAAACAGTAATTATCATAAAGATCTGTTAGTTGCCTCTGATGTCTATGCAACGGTTTCTCGTTTAGCAGACCAAACCCCAGTAGAGTATTTGGATGAAATTTCTGTTTATGAAAACGATAGGCAACAATTGGTGTACTTTTTCCACACCCACAAGCAAAATCCATCGGGTGATATGGACGAGTATGGCGTTCAATATTTAGTTAATTCTCAGGGACAAACCATCTCAAAGGAAACCGGTTTTGGCAGCGAGATATTCGCTCAAGATGATACCTATGCCTTAAGTCGATTTTTAGTTTCCATTCATACTGAATTGCATATTCCCTCCCCTTGGGGTTTGATTCTCACGGGAATCTTAGGTTTAGCCATGTTAATTGCCTCTGTATCCGGCTTTATGATACATCGTCATTTGTTTACCGATATGTTCTCCATTCGCAAGCAACGTGACGGCCAGCCCCTCAAACGGGACTCCCACACTGTAGCGGGTACATGGAGTATTCCGTTCGCCATTTTATTAGCATTTACCGGTAGCTTTTTTAGTTTTTCCACTGCATTTGGATTACCAGCTATGGGAGTTGTAGCCTTTGGTGGTGATCAAGAAGCACTTATGTATGCTTTGGTGGGTGAACAACAGCATAAAAGCGAAGCACCAATGACTTCTGCTAATTTTACATCTATGGTCAGAGATGCCGCAGCACGACAATCATCAGTACCCTCTTACTTGTCTATCTCTCATATGGGCACAGAGTCGGCCAGTTTATTGGCTTTCTTTATGCCAAATGAAGGCAAGGTTGGATACGAACAATTAGTATACGATGGCACTAATGGTGATTTCATTGAGCACAAACCCTTAGTCGGCACTGTACCCTCAGTATCAAGTGAGATTCTGTCGTTAATTTACCCTATTCACTTTGGCACCTTTGCCGGGCTTATGTCGAAAATTGTGTGGATAAGTTTAGGCGTAGCCGCTTGTTACGTGACTATCACAGGTTTACAACTCTATGCTCATAGAAATGAAAATAAAAACCAAAAAACGGCGAACGCTTGGCGCTGGTTTAGCCGAATGTGCGTGTGGGGTTTTTATGGCCTTCCCTTGTGTTCTCTAGCCAGTGCCTTTGGCTTTTTTGTTAGTGGCAATATGGGGGCGAGTCAAAGCTTATGGACCCAATACTCATTCGTGATTGCAGCCGCATTGATTAGTTTAGTTAGCTTGGCGATGAAGAACCTCAAACAACTGAAAATTTTACTGCTAACAGGAAATGGGATTTTCTGTTTAATATTACCTGTATTGCGCTTTAGCAGCTCTCACGTAGGTTGGTTAGAGGCATTGAATTACAACATGATGGATATGTTGTTTATCGACTTTGCATTGCTAACCTGCGCTCTTTGGTGCTTTATCGCCCTGCATAAAAAATGTCAGCAGGAAAGCCAAGATAGTAACGTTTGGACACCAACCCTATCTGATGTAGAGGTGAGAAAATGAACCATTTAATTATGACCCTGCCTTTTATCGCGTTCAGCTTACTGGTTATTTTTTTGCTTGCCCTCTCCGACCCAAGGCGCAAGCAACTGTCTAACAAAACCAACAACAAAACGTCCCACAGCTTAACTTTATCGCCTATGCACAGAAAGTTACTAGCGTGGAGTTTAGCTCTGCCATTTATTCCGCTAGTAATCATGAGCAATTATGCCGGCATATTAATGTATGCAGGGGCAGTAACAACAATAGGTTGGGCAATATCAGAACTGCCCTCGTCAGTGGTGTAAATAGCAAAGGGGCAGATTGTATTAAGTTGAGTATAAAATCATTGCGCTAGAAAAAGGTAAACAATCAATCTGAGAGCTCTTGTAAAAAGGGCTCTAAACTGAAAAATTAGAACTCTTCAATTAACTTCATTGTGTTTTGGAAGCCATCATAATCGTAGCCTAACAATTCGAAATCCAATCGAAAATAATTCCAAATTAGACTTTTACTTTCTTCGTCATAGTAATCTTTGTAATGTTTGTTTTTGCGATTTTTGGACGGGTTTCGGTGTTCTATTTCTCCAGAAACAGGCAAGTTTAATTGTTGTTTTATGCTGGCGGTATCTTGTGCAAGATTTTCAAACCGGCCTACATAATCAACAAGTTTTTTATCTCGAGACTCATTCATCAAGAAGTCTATTTGCAGCGGCGGTTTCTTAGCTAAATGCCATTGCAAAAACTCTAAGAAGGTCATATTCGAAACTAATTCATGAGAAATATGTTTTTTTGACTGCATTATATAAAAGTACAAACTAACGATAAGGTCAAACGGGTTTCGTACGAAAGCGAACTTGTAATAACTAGCAAAAGCTTCACTACCAAACTTGGCTTCCACTTCACAAGCTCTTGCATGTTTATGGTAACCGGTAAACTGTTTCATACCGTCGTTACTCCAGCCCATTAGGTTATTAATTTGTCCATAAATACCTCTTGAGAACCAATTTTGGTAAGCCAAGCGATCAAGAATTCGACAGTAAGGAACAAATTCATTAGTAATTGACGTTCCAGCCGTTTTATAGATATGGATAAATATAAACTTATGTGCGTGCGACATTAACATTATTTAACACTACCTCTTACAGTGTTTAGTGCCCCTTTTAAAGAAGCTCTTTTATAACAACAGCGGAGTAGCATCGTCCACTGTACTCACATTCTAAACTGACGACTAATTCTGCCAGTGGTTTTATAAACTGAATGAATAGTGCTTATAGTAACACTGCACCGAACACTAAACGCAAAAGTGAAATTAAAAGCACTGAAATAGCATACCAAAAACGCCCGTTAGATTTAGATAAAAAACGGTTTAACGGTAAACTTTTCCGTTTAAATTAATTTCTAAATTTTAATTTTTGCCACTGTTCATTGTATTGCAGTTGAATTAAAACCCAACCTAAAAATGAACACACTAATTAATTACTGGAATTGTAAGTACTCAGTAAGTGTTTTGAAGCGGAGTCAAAGCCCTCAAACTCAGCAGGATTTGAACTCTCGGGTTTAGTGCAGCATGTTGGCAATGGGGTTTAGGGTCGGCGTGAGGGGGTCGTTATACGTTGCAGCTGATTTTTTCAGTCTAACTAGTAAGCAGACCTACCTTTTCATCGCTTCTAGATATTTATTTTTATCCTTTAACATGGACAGCCACAAACTAGACTAGAGGTTATTAGGACAGCCACAAACTAGACTAGAACTAGACTCTTAGGAAAATAGAATAAACTAAGCTTTAGTATGTTTAATTCAAGGAGTGAATGATGCCACTGGCACGGAAGCGACAAATCAATCTTTCCGATACCCCTTATTATCATTGTGTATCTCGCTGTGTTCGGCGCGCTTATTTGTGTGGAGAAGATAAACTAACAGGGAAAAGCTATGAGCATCGTCGTCAGTGGGTAGAGGACAGGTTGCTATTTTTAACCACCGTA
>NZ_JBDWYG010000066.1:0-103486 GCF_039982535.1 Aliiglaciecola sp. | reverse complement strand
TAGCACATCGCCAGACTCCCATTAGAAGAAAGGCTACCTAGTTAGGTAGCCTTTTTTTATGCCTGCGATTTGTCTAACGAAGCACCTTTTTCATCACCAGACTAGATAGCCTTCCTTCTAAGCGCTGTCGCGCAACAACACTCCAAGGGAAACCATACCCATCTAATGTCATGCAATGCCTGTTGATGTAATAAAAGGCTAGGTGTCACACATCCCTGTGGCTACCTCCAGCCCGACATCCATGTCGGTCGTGCGCTCGGGCGGAACTGCGTTCCTAAAACATCCTCGCTTACCCCCATGTGAGAGCAAAAAGATCCTCTACCCTGTAGCACGGGCTTTAGCCCGTGGTTAAAGAAAAGCTTAAAATTAAACCTGTTAGCTTGTAGGTGGACTTATCCTATATTCGGTTGGTAATAGTGAGATACAGTTAAACCCTGATCAAAACTTAACAATTGTCGATCAACGCCGATTAGCCCTATTAATTTTGCCTTGTTTGCATTACTATTTAGCGCTTCTAAATTAGGATTAATTGGAGTTTATAAATGCAAGATCAGAGTTTTGAGAAAGACCCATTTAGCTGGACATATTTATTGGTAGCGCTTGTTGTTTTATTAGCACTTCCTCTTTTACCTGCTATTGCTGGTTGGCTTACTTTTTATCTATAAATCCAATAATTAAGCGAGCCACTAAGAGGAAGTTTGTGTCAGCTGAATATATAAAATCAATCGTAAAAACCGTCCCTGATTACCCAAAACCAGGAATTCTGTTTCGTGATGTAACTTCAGTATTAGAAGATCACACTGCATTTTCTAGCAGTATTGCTTTATTACTGGAAAAATTTGCACCACTACAGTTTGACAAAATTGCAGGAACTGAAGCTAGAGGCTTTTTGTTTGGGGCTCCATTAGCCATTGAAATGGGAATTGGTTTTATTCCTGTCCGTAAACCAAATAAATTACCTCGCGAAACCATATCAGAGTCTTACGAACTTGAGTATGGAATGGATATGTTGGAGATTCATTCTGATTCGATTAAGCCTGGTGAAAAAGTGTTAATGATCGATGATCTGCTTGCTACTGGCGGAACTATGATAGCTACAGCAAATTTGATTCGTAAACTTGGTGGTATAGTGGAACATGCGGGTTTTATCATTTCTCTTCCTGATTTGGGTGGCGAAGAAAAACTCAACCAGCATGGTGTTCAATGCCATTCTTTGTGTGACTTCGATGGTGAATAACAACTAATGGCTTATCAAGTTCTTGCTCGTAAATGGCGTCCTAACCGGTTTTCAGAATTAGTGGGGCAGGAACATGTTGTCACTGCAATATCCAATGCTTTAGATAATAACCGCCTTCACCACGCCTACCTTTTTACAGGTACGCGAGGAGTTGGCAAAACCACCATAGCGCGTATATTTTCAAAAAGTTTAAATTGCGAAACGGGTTTAAGTGCAAACCCTTGTGGTCAATGCCATACCTGTTTGGATATTGAAAATGGTAGCTACGTTGATTTGCTAGAAATTGATGCCGCATCAAGAACCAAAGTAGAAGATACCCGAGAGTTACTCGATAACGTACAGTATAAACCGACGCGGGGGCAGTTTAAGGTTTACTTAATAGATGAAGTGCATATGTTGTCTAAACATAGTTTCAATGCACTTTTAAAAACCCTTGAAGAACCGCCTCCACATGTGAAGTTTTTACTGGCAACAACAGACCCGCAAAAACTACCCGTGACCATATTGTCACGTTGTTTGCAGTTTAATTTGAAGGCGTTATCACGGGATCAAATTAGCCAGCAATTAAGTTATATCCTGTCAGAAGAAAAGATTGTTAGCGAACCACAAGCATTATCCCAGTTAGCTAGAGCTGCACAGGGAAGTATGCGAGATGCGTTAAGTTTAACTGACCAAGCTATCGCTCAAGGCGACGGTAAGGTAACAAATGACATCGTGACGGATATGCTGGGCCTCATGGATAAAGGCCAGATAGTTAAGCTGCTACATACGGTTTTTAATAACGAACCAGCTCAAGTTATGGCACAAGTTGAAACAATGTCTCAGCAGTCTGTTAATTATGAACAGGTGTTAGCAGAGCTAATGAGCTTGTTACACCAAGTTGCGTTAACACAGTTTGTGCCCGAAGCCTGTAAGTTAGAAACTGTATCCGCTCGAGCTATTTATCAATTAGCAAAAATGTTGCCGCCTGAGCAAGTTCAGCTAGCTTATCAGATTGCTTTGCAAGGTAAAAAAGACATCATTCATGCCGCAGATGCACGCATTGGTTTAGAGATGACCTTGTTACGGATGTTAGCATTTAATCCATCGCCAATATCATTGTCGATTGACGAAACTAACAGTTTAACTAAACAAACGAACTTGGCATCCTTACCCGTTAACAATGGCAATGTAGAAAAAAAAACTGTTGAAAACGTCGAGCTTAATGAAGACGAAATAGAGCAAGATTTGACAGCACAACAAAATGATATTATTTCTCAAGCCAGTAGTTTAGGCGCAACACAATCTGAGGTTTCACAAGGTTCTGATTATGCTCAAAATAATCAACAACAGCCACCATCTCAAAAGCTTCATAGCAAAGTTTTGGATGACAGCGCTAGTCAAAGTGGTGCAGAGCAAGAGTTAGCTGATGCTAATGTTAGTAATGAGAGTCCTATTGAGGTTGAGAGCCAACCCAGTTTTGACAACCCGGATGTTTATCATCAAGAGTATTTTGAAGATCAGAATAATCTAGCAGATTTTTATGCAGACAATAGCGCTCATAGCTTAAATGAAAATGAAGGGGGGAATTTACCCCAAGTTGAGCCTGTTACGTCATCATCAGAAAAAAACACTTCTCACCCATCTGAGTTGGCCAGTTCTTTATCTGCAACAGAAAATCTAATCGCTTTAAAAGACAAACTTTCTAAATTAGAAGTGGCTTCTGAGGAGCAATACAAAAAGGAAGAACAACCCAAAGGGGATTTTCTACCTTCGCGATTTAAGCCTAAAGCGGAACAAGTAAACGACAATACTCAAGAAGTCGAAGATAAACAAGAGACTGCTAAGCCGCAAAGCATCGATGTAATTCAGCCTAATAGCCAGGCCACAGACATAACAAACACAGAATCACAAGAAAGTGTACATGTTGTACCTAATTCAATTGAAACTGATTCATATAGCGAATTTGGCGCGCCGGAGAGTAATAGCGACGAGCAAAGTGTCGATAATACAGCCCCTTCTAGCTATGTTCCCAATCCCAATCCCAATCCCAATAACAATTTCATTGAAAATGAAATTACAGTAGATAGTGTTTCTAAAGATGCGCAACATCAAGATACACCACCTTGGTCCCAGGATAATGCTGAGGCGCAACTAAGCGGGACTAATAGTGAACAAAGTCAGCAAAACTACCAAGAATTAGAAGATGAATTCGACCCTATGGCTCACCTTAACGAGCCAATAGAAGTGAATGTGGACTTTGATGTTCCGGCATTTCTTGAAAATGGGGAAAAGGTAATACATTCGAAGCAGCTGGATACATGGAGTCAACTAATTGAGCAAATGCAAATTACCGCATTAACGAAACAATTAGCGCTACATTCGTCTTACGAAAAAAATGATAACCGTGTGACCTTGAAGTTATTAGATTCGAAGCCACATCTAGATACTGAAACCGCTAGAAGTCAGTTACAACAGGCTTTAAGTGAACTTTTTCAGGAACAGATTGAGTTGCATATTGAGCATAGTCAGCCAATAAGTACGCCATTTGCAGTGCAGCAAACCATTAATCAGGTAAGAATGCGGCATGCGATAAATGTTGCTGAAACAAACCCAGAAATAAATCGGGTAAAAAATACATTTTCTGCGCAGGTGATAGAGTCTAGTATTAAACCTCGCTAATTTAATTTACCAAACAAGAGAGAATATTATGTTTAAAGGTGGTATGGGAAATATCATGAAGCAAGCGCAGCAAATGCAAGAGCGCATGCAAAAGTCACAAGAAGAATTAGCGACAATCGAAGTTACAGGTGAATCTGGCGCCGGTTTGGTTAAGGTTACTATGACCTGTAATCACAATGTAAGACGAGTCGATATCGATCCCTCTTTAATGGAAGATGACAAAGAAATGATCGAAGATCTTGTTGCTGCAGCCATTAATGATGCTGTTCGTCGTGTGCAAGAAACCACCAAAGAAAAAATGGGTGATGTAACCGGTGGAATGCCGTTACCTCCTGGCTTTAAGATGCCGTTTTAAGAAGAAGTAGATGCAATACAGCCCACTTATTACCGAACTTATTGCCGCTTTGACTCACCTTCCAGGTGTGGGTAAAAAAAGCGCTCAACGTATGGCGTTTCACTTGTTAGAACGCAATCGTGAGGGGGCACTTGAATTGAGTAATGTGCTTCATAATGCAATGGAGCATGTGCAGCATTGTCAATCGTGTCGTACCTTTACCGAAGCAAGCTTGTGCGATATTTGTAGCAATCCAATTCGTGAAGAAGTCGGGCAATTATGTATTGTTGAATCACCACAAGATGTGATTGCGGTGGAGCAAACATCCGAATTCAAAGGGCGTTATTTTGTTTTGATGGGGCATTTGTCGCCGATCGACGGAATAGGGCCCAATGAAATTGGTTTGAATGAGCTGGAAGTGTTGCTTAAATCTGGCAAGTTTAAAGAAGTTATTCTGGCCACTAACCCCACCGTTGAAGGTGAAGCTACTGCCCATTTTATTGCACAAATGTGCAAAACCTTCGACATATCAGCCACTCGTTTAGCCCATGGTATGCCAGTGGGTGGTGAGCTTGAGTATGTGGATGGGAACACCTTAATGCATGCGTTTACTGGTAGGCGTGTTATTTAATTTTTTCCACCCCTGATATCTTTAGCAGCTTGCTATTCTTGATAGCTGCTATAGTTGCTTGAAAAGTACCCGCTTTTTTAACTGCCATAAAATTTTTACATTTTTCTTGATAATAAATAGGGTTGTTTGCTTGAAAAGAAAGTAAACGACCTTATCTCCTAAGCCTAGAAGCAAAACGGTTTATAGGAGAAATTTGTTTATGGCTGAAACAGCTCACCAAGAAACTCATGGTTTTCAAACTGAAGTAAAGCAATTACTTCAATTGATGATTCATTCACTTTATTCCAACAAAGAAATATTCCTTCGTGAATTAGTTTCAAATGCTGCTGATGCTGCAGATAAATTGAGATTTAAAGTACTTTCAGATTCATCACTTTATGAAAATGACAGTGATCTTTGCGTTAAACTCAGTGCAGATAAAGAAGCCGGTACCATTACTATTTCAGATAATGGGATTGGAATGAATAAAGAAGATGTTATTGAACATCTTGGTACCATCGCTAAATCAGGTACCAAAGAATTCTTTAATAACTTGTCTGGCGACCAGTCAAAAGATTCACAATTAATCGGTCAATTCGGTGTAGGCTTCTACTCAGCCTTTATCGTTGCTGATAACGTTATCGTGCGCAGCCGCGCCGCTGGTGAAAGTGCAGATAAAGGTGTTGAATGGCAATCTGCCGGTGAAGGTGAATTCACGGTTAAAGATATTGAAAAAGCTGACCGTGGTACTGAAATCGTTCTGCATTTACGTGAAGACGAAAAAGAATTCGCAGACGATTGGCGACTTCGTTCAATTGTCACTAAGTACTCTGAACATATCGGTATTCCCGTTAAAATGTGGAAAGAAGAAGTTGCTGAGTCAGAAGGTCCTGATGGTGAAAAAATTCCTGCTCAACCTGGAGAATGGGAAGCCGTCAACAAAGCGAGCGCTCTTTGGACGCGAGATAAGTCAGAAATAAGCGACGAAGAATATAACGAGTTTTATAAACACGTTTCTCACGATTTTACCGATCCGTTGTTACACTCCCACAATAAAGTGGAAGGTAAAACAGAATATACAAGCCTACTTTATATTCCATCAAAAGCGCCTTTTGATATGTGGAATCGTGATCAAAGCCATGGTCTGAAGCTTTACGTTCAGCGCGTCTTTATTATGGATGACGCAGAACAGTTTATGCCAGTTTACCTGCGTTTTGTAAAAGGTCTATTAGACTCCAACGATCTACCTTTGAATGTTTCCCGTGAAATTCTTCAAGATAACAAAATCACTCAGGCCATCCGCCAAGGGTGTACTAAACGAGTTCTGCAAATGTTGGAGCGTTTAGCTAAAAATGATGCTGACAAGTACCAGTTATTCTGGGAAGAATTTGGCAGTGTGCTTAAAGAAGGTCCTGCAGAAGATCATGCTAACAAAGAAAAAATTGCTGGTTTATTGCGTTTTGCATCCACTCATAATGACAGCGATGCACAAACTGTATCTTTAGAAGATTATATTGGCCGAATGAAAGAAGGTCAGGATAAAATCTACTTTATTACAGCCGATAGTTATCAAGCCGCTAAATCTAGTCCGCACTTAGAAATCTTCCGCAAAAAAGGTATTGAAGTGTTGTTAATGGGTGACCGTATTGACGAATGGTTGATGTCGCACTTAACTGAATTCAATGAAAAATCATTCCAGTCTGTTGCCCGTGGTGCATTAGATCTTGGTGATTTGGAAGATGAAGAGAGCAAAAAAGAACAAGAGCAAGCAGAGAAAGAAGTTGAAGGCGTATTAGAGCGCGTAAAAACGACTTTAGGCGATAAAGTGGTTGATGTTAAGTTTACCCATCGACTAACTGATTCACCAGCTTGTATCGTAACTGATGAGCAGGGCATGTCTACGCAAATGATTAAGTTGATGCAAGCTGCAGGTCAGCCTGTACCAGAAGCAAAATATCATTTTGAATTGAACCCTGAGCATCAGTTGGTCAAGTTACTCGCTGATTTGCAAGATGAAGGTCAGTTTGGGCAATGGGTTGAAGTGCTTTACGATCAAGCCGCATTGTCAGAACAGGGCAGTCTTAAAGATCCAGCAAGCTTCGTTCAAAACTTGAATAAACTGTTGATTGATTTGGCAAAGTAGTATTTAGGTAACGTGTAAGCAGATGTAATTGATTACACGAATCTAAAGAAGATAGCGTTTTAAAAATCCGGTGAGTCATGCTTACCGGATTTTTTGTGTTTAACGGGTTCAATAAGCTGCAATACTACATGAGCAGTCTAGGGAATTGGTGGTACAATTTTGATATCCGTACCATTTTATATGTAGTTAAAATTACTTAGTGCTTAAAAAGCGCTAAGTGTATGTATCCATAATTAAGGTTGGCCTGTGACAGATATGACCAGTAATAATCAACAAGCGTTAGATGATGGCACTAATCTAAAAACGCCCACAGCAATGAAATCGTTACAGTGGTTGTTAATTTTAGCCATTTTTTACACCTTATACTTTGCCCAGTCTTTAATGATCCCCCTAGTTTTTACAGTGCTTACGGCTTTATTACTGAGTCCTTTGGTAAACTTTTTTAAAAAGCTCCTTATTCCTCGTCCTATTTCAGCCGTGGTGTTACTGGTGATGTTGGTAGCCCCCTTTAGTTTTTTAGGTACACAACTGGCTGAACCTGCGCAAAAATGGGCACAGTTAGTGCCAAAACTCTCAGTACAGCTAAGCGAACAAATCGACAGTATGAGTGATGCATTTTCTAAACATGAAGCTTTGGCTAAAAAACAGGCTGATGAAGGTAAGGAAAAATCGGGTTTTAGTTTTTTTAACTGGTTTAAAAGTGATCCGCCAGAACAAAAAACAGAACTTGAACAAAATGTGGTTAAAGAACATATCAAACAGGGCGGCATAGAAATGTTATTGTCGGTTTTAGGAGCAACGCCAACGTTTATAGGTCAGCTATTGGCGAGCCTAATTTTGATCTTATTCCTGCTTATTTTTGGTCCATCCTTATTTTCTGTTTTTATTAATGACTTTCCGATTGTAAAGAACAAAAAGCGGACGCTGTTCCTCGTTACTAAAATTCAGCAAACCTTATCTAGGTACATTGTTACCATTAGTATTATTAATTCTGCATTAGGACTTTCTACTGCAGCTATTCTATACTTTTTAGGCGTGCAAGACGCGCTCTTATGGGGGGCATTGGTAGCTCTCCTTAATTTTGTTCCTTACGTAGGGTCTGTTTTTAGTCTAATTATATTGTGTCTGGCTGGCACCGTTCAGTTTGGTTTTGAATTAATTGCATTGATGCCAAGTGGTGTGTTTCTTATTTTAAATATTCTTGAATCACAATTCATTACGCCCGCTATTTTGGGGCGCAATATGCAAGTTAACCCCTTAGTTATAATTTTATGGTTACTCTTGTTAGGGTGGTTATGGGGAATATTAGGGGTGTTATTAGCAGTTCCTATTCTCGTGTGTATTAAATTAACCATTGCACAAATCGGTATTTTGCCTCACTGGTTAAAATTAATCGAAGCAAAAGGTTAAAATTCAACCGTTTACCCTAAATGAAGCTGCTCAGTTAAAAATCTTACATACTTATTTCTAATTTTTCTAAGACTTTAGGGGGAGTCTGCTTTGATATTCTTGTATAGCAGCAAATGAATGTGTAGAGTTGCGGTTGGATTGAATTTTAACTATGAGAGGACACGGCATGCGCATTATTCTTCTAGGCGCGCCTGGTGCAGGTAAAGGCACACAAGCCCAATTTTTAATGGGTAAGTATGGGATTCCACAGATCTCTACAGGCGATATGCTCAGAGCAGCTATAAAAGCAGGTACCGAGCTCGGTCTTGCTGCAAAGAAAGTTATGGATGAAGGTAAATTAGTTTCTGATGAACTAATTATTGGCTTAGTAAAAGAGCGTATTACCCAACCTGATTGCGAACGCGGTTTTCTATTAGACGGTTTTCCTCGCACGATTCCACAAGCTGATGCTATGAAACAGGCTGGTATTAAAGTCGATTTCTGTATTGAGTTTGATGTAGCTGATGATGTAATAGTGGAAAGAATGGCAGGACGACGTGTGCATCCTGGCTCAGGCCGTGTTTATCATGTCTCATATAATCCGCCTAAAACTGAAGGCAAAGACGACGTGACAGGTGAAGATCTGGTTATTAGACCTGATGATGAAGAGCAAACCGTACGTAAGCGTTTGACTGTTTATCATGAACAGACTAAGCCATTGGTTGATTACTATTCTGCTGAAGCTCAGTCAGGAAACTGTGAATACATCAAAATTGATGGAACTCAGGCCGTTGAAACCGTGCGCGAACAGTTGGCTGAAAAGTTAGGGTAACCCCGTACTGGAAACTGTAGCCAAATAGTTTAGACTAAAGCCCACAATATTGTGGGCTTTTTAATTTAGGATAGGATATGAGTACACCGATAACCGCTTTTTATGCTGGTCTTTTAGGGATAAGTTTCTTTTACCTTTCTGCTTTGGTGATACAACAGAGACGTAGTCTGAAAGTTAGTCTAGGTGACGGCGGCGATAGTCACTTTCTAGGCGTGATTCGCGCCCATGCTAACTTTGCAGAATATGTACCCCTGATCCTTGTTTTGTTGTTAGTTGCAGAGCTTAATCAAGGAAACCACCTTATTTTGCACGCAATAGGTTCGTTATTATTGTTAGGGCGATTGATCCATGCCTACGGCTTACGTCATCATTCTGGCGTGAGTTGGCAGCGTTTATGGGGAATGTTGATGACCTTTGCTGCGCTGATTGGCGCTTCAGTATTGAATATCCTAACCTTGTATTAATCTATTTTAAATCAAGTTTTTAGGGTAGTGATACGCATAAAAAAACGGCGTCTATAGACGCCGTTTTTAATTTGTTAATTTGAAAAATAACTATTCAGATTTATTTTCGATATAGCTATTTCCATTGCTGCCTATTTCAATTTTTCTAGGCTTTTTGGCTTCCGGAATTACGCGTTCAAGTTCAATATGCAGTAAACCATTTTGCATATCTGCAGTTAAGACTTTCACGTGGTCGCCAAGTTGGAATTTTCTTTCGAAATTTCGCTCGGAAATACCTTTGTGAAGGAACTTACGATCGCTTTGTTTTCCAGGAAGTGTACCTGAGACTTTTAAGGTATTTTCCTGAGTCTCAATGGTAATGTTTTCTTGGGAAAATCCTGCCACAGCCATAGTGATTCGATACTTGTCTTCTTCTAACAACTCGATATTGTATGGAGGGTAGGTTGTTTGTTTTTCACTTTGTGAAGCGGCATCTATCATAGATGCTAAGTGATCAAAACCAATAAAAGAACGATAAAGTGGTGATAAGTCGATGTTACGCATAGTCATATCCTCGCTATTAAGCAATATGTTAAATTTTTAAATTGTGCCCCGAGTCTTCGGCGGCGTTATTATTTGTCGACCCTTTCGGCGCCGACAATATAAATATGTGGCGGAGCAATAAATTTTCAATAGATAAAAATTAAAAAAATTGAAAATAATTTATAACCTATTGATTTATATTAATTTAAATCTATTAAATTTCTATTGGTTTTAGGTAGGTAATAATTGTTTTTATCTAAAGAGGTGATCACTTTGGTGGCTTTACCTTGTAATTCCCGTTTACTTACCAGGCCAATATAACGTGAGTCGATGCTATTATTGCGGTTGTCGCCCATCACAAAATAATAGCCTGCTGGAATTTCTATATTGGTAAAACTGTCTTTAGGATGAGGTACGTCGATAAACTGCACTAAGTGGTCTTTACCCAAAAGATCTTCTTGATAAAAATCACTTTGTTGTTTTGTATATCCTACTAATTGACCGTTAATAATGAGTTGGTTGTTGATCATTGAAATATGATCTCCTGGTATTCCAACAATGCGTTTTACCAGCCTTTCTTGAGCAGCTTTGGAATTCAACGTCACTATATCGCCACGTTCTGGTGAGCCTGTTTGTAACAAAGCAATATCCGTAAAGGGCAATTCTAAGCGATAGGCCAATTTGTTAACCAAAATGCGATCACCTACTTCTATGGTGGGTAACATGGACCCCGAAGGAACGTGATACCAATCCGCTAAACTACTTCGTGATGCAAACATGAGAAGAATAAATAATAAGAATCCCCAATTCTGTTTACACAAACCCACTAATTTTTGTTTTATTAACATCATAATTGTCCTTGCTGATTTTCCGTTGTCGCGCTATTGACTAGATTATTAGATAACCTTGGTTTGTATAGTTCAAACTTAGACTGTAAGTAATTATGTCGTAATGGTGATGGGGTAAAAATGATGAGTTAATATTGGCTAAGTAGAGGGAAGAATGTTAAATATTTAAGGCAAAGTCCACGGCAGCTAAAGCATGAATGTCGGTGGTATTGTAGAGGGGAATATCAGTATCATTCTGACTCACTAAAAGTGCGATTTCAGTGCAACCCAAAATGATGGCTTGGGCACCATTATCCACCAGGTTTTGCATGATCGTTAAATAAGCTTCTCGTGAACAAGGATTTATTTTGCCTAAACACAGTTCGTCGTAAATGACGTTATGCACCAAATCTCGCTCTGTTTGGTTAGGGATGACTACTTCGATTGCGAACTTATCTTGTAATCTTTGTTTATAAAAGTCTTGCTCCATGGTGAATCGTGTACCGAGCAATCCAACTTTTTGGATTTGGTTTTTGATTAACGCTTTTGCCGTGGCATCGGCGATATGTATTAGCGGCAGTTTTGTTGCTTGTTCAACCATATCGGCGACTTTATGCATGGTATTAGTACATATCAGCACACATTCCGCGCCAGCTCGCTCCAGTCCACGGGCGGCATCAGCTAGAATATCACCTAATTCTTGCCATTTCCCCTGGTGTTGTAACTGTTCAATTTGAGCGAAATCGACACTATGTAAGATGATTTTGGCAGAGTGAAAACCACCCAATAGCGTTTTAACTTGCTGATTAATCACTTGGTAGTAACTCACTGTCGACTCCCAACTCATACCGCCAATCAATCCAATTGTGCCCATTAATAAATCCTCACTTTAACTCACTAAAACATCAGTCGATTAAATAATATTCAATGGTGGAAACGACACGCACTTGTTTAATATAAGGTGTATTGCTGTCTCTATCTGAGATACTAAATTGGCCCTGTCTGGCCTGTTTTATTTTTCCTAACTGACTGTTACTGTCGGCTGCAAATTTTTCAGCGACTTCACGGGCTTTTTGGGTGGCATCCTCAATCATTTTCGGTTTTATCTGATTTAACCCTGAATATAAAAACTGCGTCCGGTTTTCATAACTATTGCCATTAAGCACTAAGCCTCGTTTCCCTAATTCTAATAATCGAGTTTGAGCTTGCAGTACAGCATCAATTTTTTCACTGTAGACAGTGAATGTTTGGGTTGCGGTAAAACGAATGTCATTGGCATTGTAGTTACCGTAATTTTGCGCTTTTTTATCATTAATCGTTGGGGTTGATGCGCTTATCTCATCTTCGCTAAAGTTATTCTCTAATAGAAACTGTTCTACGACTTGTTGTTGGGTTTCCAATTGTTGATATAAACCGCCTAGATCATCGCTGATCACACTGTACTGAATAGGCCAAATTGCCGTATCGGCGGGGACTTCATGCTCCGATAAACCTTTCACAGTGATAGTGCGCTCAAAGGAGCGAAAACGTTCAACGGACTGTTGTAAAAAGTAGCCTAAAATTGCGGTGCTTATGATTAATGCAGCGCCAATGACTAAACTAGATCGGGAAGATTGCATGTTGTAAGCGTCCTTTCAGTTAACCAAAATTGACAGGAATAAGATTATCATTCTAGCAAGAAGTAAATGAAATAACCTAAACTTTAGGATGCAGTTTTGCAGACAGAAATACGAGCAATAGAGGGACTAATTAAATTTGGCTTAGCCGTATACTGCTAAGCCAAATTGTTTGCTTAGTTTTTATTATGACGAGACTTTAATATATCGACCACATCACTTAGGGAAAGATCTGAAGCGTGTAATAGAACTATTAAATGGTAAAGTAAGTCGGCAGATTCATTTTTCAACTCTTCCAAGTCTTTGACCGTTGCTGCTAATGCGGTTTCAACGCCTTCTTCACCAACTTTTTGGGCAATGCGTTTAATGCCTTTGTTGTACAAACTAGCAGTGTAGCTAGATTCAGGATCTGCGCTTTTTCTGGCCGCTAAGATAGTTTCTAGTTCGGCGATAAAAGTAAAGTCTGCATCTTCACTAGATGCCCAACAAGACTCAGTTCCTAAATGGCAGGTAGGGCCGTTGGGTTTTACCAAGGCTAAGATTGAATCTTTATCACAATCAGCCGTTAGTTCTACTAGATCAAGGGTATGACCAGACGTTTCGCCTTTAGTCCACAAACGCTGCTTTGAGCGACTAAAAAAGGTTACATGACCACTGTCTAAGGTGGTTTCGATGGCCGATTTATCCATATAACCTTGCATTAATACTTTGCCACTTATCGCGTTTTGCACGATACACGGGATCAACCCCTGCATTTTATCCCAACTTAGCTGGTCTATTGTTTGTTGATTGATAATCATGAAATTCTCTGTTTTATCCGTTTCACTGTTAGGATGTGGTGTGCACAAAATCGTCTCGAATGACCACGCCTTGTGCTCGTAAAAAATCTTTTAACTCTGGAATTGGAATAATGCCTTTATGGAAAACGGAGGCAGCTAAGGCACCGTCCACATCGGCCTGTTTGAATACATCGTAAAAGTGATGTTTTTCACCCGCGCCACCAGAGGCAATTAACGGCACAATACAGGCTTCACGCACTATACTGAGTTGGGCAATATCATAACCTTGACGCACGCCGTCTTGGTTCATACAGTTGAGTACTATCTCGCCTGCGCCCCGTTGTTGTACTTCTTTAACCCAGTCAACGGTGAGTCGTCCAGTATTCTGTGTACGTTTTTCGTCTCCGGTAAACTGATACACTTCGTATTGCTGGCTGTGTTCATTGAAATAACTATCAATTCCGATAACCACACATTGTTGTCCGTAGGTATCGTGTAATCGCGTGATCAATTCTGGGTCGGCGAGAGCAGGCGAGTTGACGGATATTTTGTCAGCTCCCATTTCTAAGATACGGCCTGCATCTTCTACAGACTTAATGCCTCCAGCCACGCAAAACGGGATATCAATAACTTGCGCTATTCGGCTAACCCAGCTTTTGTCGACCACACGTTGATCACTGGATGCGGTAATATCATAAAATACTAACTCATCTGCACCTTGTTGGGCATATTGTTCGGCTAACGGGACTATGTCACCGATTATTTCGTGATTACGAAATTTAACCCCTTTGACTACTTTGCCATCGCGGACATCCAAACAGGGAATTATTCTCCTTGCCAACATTGGATTGCCTCCTCAAGGGTAAACTTACCTTCTAACAGGGCTCGTCCTAAGATTACACCATCAACATGGCTAGGTTTTAATGCTTCAATATCTGCCAAAGAGCCAATTCCCCCAGATGCTTGCCATACAACATCAGGAAAACGTTGTTTCATTTCTGTGTATAGCTGGTGGTTAGCCCCTTGTAGCGTGCCGTCGCGACTGATATCCGTACATAAAACGTGTTTTGCCCCGACACTTAAAAAGTCATCTAATAGGCCTTCAAGTGCTACGCCGGAACTTTCCTGCCATCCATGGGTGGCAATAAACTTGTTGCCGTTTTCGTCAATATTGACATCTAAGGCCAGAACTATGGCTTCAGGACCGTATTTAGTGACCCACTGTTTAACAGTTTCTGGCTGTTTTACGGCCAATGAGCCAATCACAATACGTTTCACACCGATTTCTAATAGTTGCGCTACGTCGGCTTCTGAACGAATACCACCGCCGGCTTGAAACTGCATGCGTTGGGTATCAACCATACGTTTAATCAACTCTAACTGGCGTTTATTGGTATCCTTAGCGCCGGTTAAGTCTACTATATGCAACCATTTTGCCCCCTGATCCGCGTAACTATCTACCACGTCCACAGGGTCAAGTTTGTATTGGGTTTTTTGGTCGTAATCGCCTTGATATAAACGCACAACCGCACCATCAATTAAATCTATCGCTGGAATAATCATAAGTTTAAAAAGTTCTCCAGTAGAGTTGCTCCGGCATCACCTGAACGTTCTGGGTGAAATTGCACGCCATAAAAATTGTTTCTGTGGATGGCGGCAGAAAAGGGCATTTCATATTGGCTGGCAGCCAACGTATGGGAATACACTTCTACCGCGAAGCTATGCACAAAATAGAAATAGGTGCCTTGGGGGATGCCTTTAAATATTGAATTTTGTTCAACAGCTTCAACTGTGTTCCAGCCCATGTGGGGTAAGCGTAAATCGCCCACTTGCATACGCTTCACCTGACCTGGAATTAAATTCAAACAGGGAGTATTACCCAGATCACTCTGGTGGGCTTTTTCTTGGGAGTCGGTGACCATCAATTGCATGCCCAAACAGACCCCTAAAACAGGTTGGGTAAGAGTTTGAATACAACTTGTGAGTTGTTTTTTCTCAATACTTTCCATTGCCGCATTAGCACTGCCTACGCCCGGTAAGATAAGTTTGTCGGCGGCACTGATAACCTTGGGATCATCAGACACAGTTACATTTTGCGTCAACCTTTGTAGGGCAAATTTCACTGAAGAAATATTTGCACAGCCAGTATTAATAATCACGGTTTTTTGCGTAGAACTTGCCACTGACATATTTACAATGCTCCCTTACTGCTGGGTAAGGTATCCCCTTGTTTAGTAATGGCTTGACGTAACGCTCGTCCGAACACTTTAAACAGGCTTTCTACCTGGTGATGAGCATTACCTTCGGTCGTGGATAGGTGCAGTGATAACCCCATAGCTTGGGCTATGGAATAGAAAAAGTGCGGAACCATTTCTGTGGCCATTTCACCTACCGTATCACGGCTAAATTCAGCCTCAAACTTCAGATGCGGTCGATTCGATATATCCATGATGCATTCGGCACGGCATTCATCCATAGGTAGTGCAAAGCCGAATCGACCAATACCGCGTTTATCACCTAAGGCTTTTTTAATAGCTTCACCTAACGCTAGGGCTGTGTCTTCAACACTATGGTGATCATCAATGTGCAAATCACCGTCTACAGATAAGCGCAATTCAAAACCACCGTGAGTGGATATTTGATCGAGCATATGATCAAAAAAGCCTATGCCGGTGTGGATTGTTGATTTTGCCGTGCTATCTAAATCTACAAATACGTTAATTTGTGTTTCCGAGGTGTTGCGCGAAACCGTCGCAGTTCTACTTGAGCTCAGAATACTTTTTTCAATGGCCAACCAATCATTGCTTTCACGATTATACAGCTGGGATTTTAATCCCATGTTATCTGCTAAGCCGATATCGGTTTGGCGATCGCCAATCACTAAAGAGCGACTAAAATCGACTTTACCCTGTTGTAAATACTCTTTCACTAAGCCGAGTTTAGGTTTGCGACAGCTGCATTGTTGCTCATCGAAATGGGGACAAATTAACACATCGTCAAATTTCACCCCTTGTGAGGCAAAAATATCCATCATCATATTATGGGGTGCATCGAAGTCGGCTTGAGGAAATGACTCGGTTCCTAATCCATCTTGGTTAGACACCATAACTAAATGGTAACCAGCTTGTTGCAGTTTCAAAAGCACGGGAATGACATTAGGTTCAAAGACTAATTTGTCTAGACGGTCGAGTTGCTTATCAATAGGAGGTTCTTCTACTAACGTGCCGTCTCTGTCTATAAATAAAATCGGTAAGGCGCTCATTGTGCCGAATCCTGTAGTTTAAAAAATGAAAAGATTAAATCCATTAGCTGTTGATTTTGCTCAGCCGTGCCTACGGTAATACGCAGACAATTTTGTAGATTTATTTGCTTAGATTGGTCACGGATCAAAAAGTGATTATCCACTAAATACTGCATAAGTTGCTGCTTTTGTTCACAACGGAACAAAATGAAATTGGCTTTATCATCACCCACTAATTCAACATGTGGAATAGTCATTAATTGTTGTTTGAGTTTAGCTCTTTGGGCATTTAAATCACTAACCTGATCTTGCATTCGCAGGATACCTGAAGCGCTTAACGCTTGACTCGCTATTTGCGCTACCGGTTCTGGAATCGGGTAGGGGGCAATCACTTTTAACAATGCTTGTATTACCGCTGGAGCGGCTAAAGTAAAACCACATCTTATTCCGGCTAAGGCAAAGGCTTTTGACAGCGTGCGTAAAACGACCAAATTTGGATAAGTTGCTAACTTGTTTGCCCAACTGCTTTGCCAATCAAACTCAATGTAAGCTTCATCGACAACCACTAAGGCTGAATCGGCAAAATGCTCAACTACCTGTCGTAATTGCTGTGCATCAACCTTAGTGCCGGTGGGGTTGTTCGGTGAGCAGATGAACACTAACTTCACTTTGTCTTTGTACGCACAAATACTGGGCACATCTAGACTAAAATCTTCGTTCAGAGGCGCTTTGTGTACATCAACATTAAATGTTTCAGCACTGATAGCGTACATGCCATAGGTAGGAGGGCAAATTAAAACGGCGTCTTGTGCCGGATTGCAGAATGCTCTGATAAGCAGTTCAATGCCTTCATCTGCGCCTCGACTGACTAAGGTGTTTTCTGGAGCAACACCTGAGTATGCTGCGTAAGAGTTGATCACCGAGGTTGGTTGGCAGTCGGGATAACGATTAAAGCGCTCGCTGTCGACGTCGTAAGCATTCGCAAAGGGCGATTCGTTAGCATTCAACCAAGTCTGCTGAATTTCTCCAGTCCCTGCGGCAAATAATCTACGGGCAGATTCATAAGGCTTTAAGTTTTTAACGTTGTCGCACAATAATTTATCGACTAAGTTACTCATGCATCATCTCCTTGCAAACGAATGGAGACAGCTCGTTTGTGTGCATCTAAGCCTTCAGCTTCGGCAAGATCCATAATGGCATTACCAATATTGGAAAGCCCTTGGTAGCTTAGCTCTTGAACTGTGAAACGACGCATAAAATCTGCTAGTCCTAAACTAGAATAATTTCTTGAATATCCGTAGGTGGGTAACACATGATTGGTGCCACTGGCGTAATCTCCGGCTGACTCTGGCGACCACTTACCAACAAAGATCGAACCTGCATACTTCAGCTTTGGCAATAAATCCCGAGGTTTTTCCACCTGTACTATTAAATGTTCAGGAGCATACTGATTACTCACTAATACCGATTGGTCAACATCTGTGGTCAATATATAACGACCGTGTTGCATGGCTTTTTCCGCAATATCCTTGCGGCTTAACTGCTGCAATTGTTGCTCTACTGCCAATTGCACCGCTTCTATTAGGGATTGACTGTTGCTCACTAATACGGCTTGAGAGTCTGCTCCATGTTCAGCTTGAGAAAGTAAATCTGAGGCAACAAAGCTCGGTTCAGCGGCCTCATCAGCAATCACTAAAACTTCTGAAGGGCCCGCAGGCATATCAATGGCTGCGCCATCCGCCTGAGTACTCACTTGTTGTTTCGCTTCGGTGACAAAACTATTGCCAGGTCCAAATATCTTATCTACTTTAGCGATTGAAGCAGTACCATATGCCATCGCTGCAATAGCTTGGGCGCCACCGATTAAGTAGACTTCATCGATACCACACAATTGTGCAGCATAGCGGATCTCTGCCGCAATATTGCCACTGGCATCAGGGGGAGTGCATAAAATTTTACGACTGCAACCAGCAACTTGAGCTGTAGCCCCGAGCATAAGCACCGTTGATGGTAATGGCGCGCTGCCACCTGGAATATATAAACCAACGGAATCTATGGCAGCATGTTTAAGCTCACATAACACCCCAGGTTGGGTTTCTATTTTCACATCCGAAGGATATTGTGCCTGATGAAACGCTTTAATATTTGCATAAGCCAAATCGATAGCACTGCGCACTTTGTCAGTGATTTCTTTGCTTGCATTAATTAAGCTTTGGTTATCTAACCGCAGTGTAACCAACCGAATACCGTCAAACTGTTCGGTTAATTCTTTGACTGCGTCATCACCGTGCTCTTTTACCCGTTGTAAAATATCACTCACAATTTTACGCAATTTATCATTGTCAGCTTGCGCTGGGCGACTCAAAATTTGTTGTTTTTGAGAGTCTGACAAAATTGCCCAGTCTTGAATCTGCGTGGTCATGGTTTTAGCCCATCATTTTTTCGATTGGCATAACTAATATTGAGCTACAACCCAATGATTTTAGTTTTTCCATTGTTTCCCAGAATAATGTCTCTGTGCTAACCACGTGAATGGCAACGGTTTCTTCATTATTGGCTAACGGCAAAACGGTTGGGTTTTCAGCACCAGGTAACAAGCTTTTTACTTGCTCTAAATAAGCCTTAGGGGCGTGCAACATAATGTATTTACTTTCTTTAGCCTGCATCACACCATCAACACGGGGTAGTAAACGGTTGATTAACGCTTGTTTCTCATCGCTTAACTGGCCAGCACGTTGAATTAAGACGGCTTTAGATTTGAAAATTACTGCCTCTTCACGTAATCCATTGGCTTCCAGCGTTGCCCCTGTGGAAACTAAATCACAAATGGCATCAGCAACACCTGCTCTAGGCGCAACTTCCACTGAACCGGTTAACATAACCGATTGTGCATCAATGTTATTATTTTTAAAGAATCGCTCTAAAAGAAATGGATAAGTGGTAGCCACTTTTAAACCATTAATGGATTCTAAACCTTGATAATCAAATTCGGTGGGAACGGCAATGGATAACTGGCAACCGCCGTAATCTAATCGACGTAGGGTTTTAAATTCATGGGGCTTACCTGATTGCTGACGTTCTAGCATCTTTTCTTCAAGCTCATTTTCGCCGATGAAACCCATATCGACCACGCCATCCATCACCAAACCCGGAATATCGTCATCACGGACCAACAATAGATCAATGGGTTGGTTAGTGGAATGAGCGATTAGAAGGCGATCACGTATTTGTAATTTAATGCCGATAGCCTTGAGTAATCCAATGCTTTCATCACTCAACCGTCCTTTCTTTTGAACCGCTATGCGTAGTCGTTTGCTCTCGCTCATGTTGTTGCCTCAATATAAAGTTAAATTTCAAATCGTTGCCATTACAACGAAAAACCCCCAGAAGTTTCCTTCCGGGGGTTTAGAAAAATTCTGTACCGCTGGAAGGACAATTAACCTTCCAGCACGAACCTGAAAGGTTATGCTATATGATGATGCCAGTTTAGGTCGCTTTTCATGGTAAAAATAATCATATGCTTTTCTTGCTCGTTTTGGTTTATCGCGTTGATGCGCAGAACATTATCCAAACAGCAAAGATAATGCAAGTACAAACACCTAAAAGTGATGATTTAAGATTGTATTAGTTAAAACTAAAAGGCATTAGCATCAAGGAATACCGTTATCTAGCTCAAAAATTGAACGAAAAGTGTTAAAGTAAGTCAAAATCAATACGATAGCTAATTAATGACACAATTTTACTGGCCTATTGTTATAAGGCAGTATAATTGATTAATCAGAATAAACTAAGTGAGTGAATCCCATGACCAGTGATTTGATATTTTCAGTTTTACCCCGTGAAGGTAAAGTTGCCATTGCCAAAGATGAGCTCAAAGTAAAACAAGTTGAAAAAGAGGCGAAACTTCGAGAGTTAAATGACGAAGAAAAAGCCTTAAATACCGAAGAAAGGGATGCACGGGAAAAGTATCATAAAAAGTCGTCTGAGGATGAAAA
Organism: Aliiglaciecola sp.; assembly: GCF_039982535.1. Classification (NCBI taxonomy): domain Bacteria; kingdom Pseudomonadati; phylum Pseudomonadota; class Gammaproteobacteria; order Alteromonadales; family Alteromonadaceae; genus Aliiglaciecola; species Aliiglaciecola sp. Next base: position 82,836 of record NZ_JBDWYG010000066.1, on the reverse strand, counting down.
AGACAAAGAATCTAATAAAGACGCTAAACAAGAACAATCGGCAGACAAACAACAAGATGGCAAACAGCCAGTAGATCCTGAATTGCCGTCTGTGGATGAAAAAGGTAGAAAGCACCTAGACATTTACATCTAGGTGCGTTGTCTTTTCTATTACTACTTTCCATTAGCCCTTTCCATTACTCAAACGTATCTTTCAACCAAGCTTTTGCTTGATGCCTTGGTAAGCAGCTCACCAATGGCTGATTATTAAAGTCTAATTTCTTTACATCTGAATAAGAAGTCTTGTGGATTATATTCCCTTGCTCAAATTGCACCGCACAGTTAACTCTATCCTGCTTTTCAGTAAATAAAATCTTTATTGAATCTGAACGAGCAATTAGCATTTTATAAGGGTAGCCTTTATAGGAGTACTTGGTCTCCACCTGTTCGTTGGTTTTAGCGTTTAAAGTTAAACTCAATAATATCAATGTTAATGTAGTTAAGTATTTCATGGTTGTTCCTCGTTTGTTGATAGTTCAACGTTAGATTAGTGTTGAATTGCAACTTGAACAAACGATTAAAAATTAACTATACTTAAGAAAAACTTAATTGAATCTACTCTGTAGGCAGGCATGTTATGGGACAACAACTCCCTCCTCTTAAATCTTTGCACTTCTTTATGGTGGCGGCAGAGTTATCAAGTTTTAAATTAGCTGCTGAGAAACTCTTTGTCACTCAAGCTGCGGTAAGTCAGCAGATCAAGTTACTTGAAAGCTTCTTAGAGCAAAAACTGTTTGCGCGTTCAAACCGACAAACTCAGTTGACTCATGCTGGTGAATTATTACTGCCCTTTATCCAACAAGGGTTTAGCCAGTTTAAATCGGGTGTAAACGCCATATCGGGTGATGGTAATCCGAGTATATTAAGAATCTCTACCATCCATTCGTTTACCTCTTTGTGGTTAATGCCCCGATTACCGCAGTTTCAAAAATTACACCCTGAACTGATGGTGCAACTGGCACCTAGTAATGAGTTGGTGGATTTTAACCGTGGTGAGATTGATCTAGCGATTCGAATGGGCCAAGGCGAATATTCAGGATTAGCAGAAAAGAAGCTAGTTAATGATCAACTCATTTTAGTGGCTAGCCCTGATATTATTGCCCCACAGCAAAGCAATGATCCTTCCGTTGTTTTTCAGTTACCTTGGATTGAAGATACCAGTAAGGATATCGCGCCAGTTTTTAACACCCTGTGCCAAAATTATGAAATAGATATACGCACCTTAACTCCCTCAATTCGCGCAAGTAATTCTGTTTTGTTAATTGAAAATGCATTGGCGGGTCGAGGGTTTACAATAGTGAACAAAAGTTTGGTTGCAGATCATTTGCAAAATGGTTCGCTACTGGCTTTGTTAGAGTTTAGTTGTCCTAGTCCGTATTCATTGTATTTGGTCGCCCCTGCACAGAATTTTGAATGGCAAAAGGTGAAATTATTTGAAAGTTGGTTCTTACCGCTTTTACATCAATCTTTTGACAACCTAGAGGCTTGGTAAAGGAATATCATCGACAGTTGAAGTATTTTGGGCTGTTATTTTTGTCTATTCAAAAGGATGATAAATTAGCGGCTCCCTTAGCGTTAGTATAACTAACATTGAAATTAACATTAATTTAACTTTAAACGTTAAGGGAATTGTAAATGCCTGTCTTCACTCGTCAACAGATTCAAACTAATAAAACCGAACTCAGCAAGCTTGCCGTTGTTAAGGACTCTATTAACACCGATTCATTAGGCAATGATGAAGTACTGCTAAAAGTCGAATCTTTTGGCTTTTCAGCAAACAATATTACCTATGCCTTGTTTGGCGATAAAATGGGATATTGGGGCTTTTTTCCTGCGCAAGACGGTTTTGGCATTATGCCCATTTGGGGTTTTGCTACCGTTGAATATTCAAATAGCCCGGATCTGGTTGTAGGTGAAAAAGTATTTGGTTATCTGCCATTTGCCACTCACTTGGTGATTACTGCAGGAAAAATAACGGCCAATGATTTTTACGATGTTAGTCCTGTACGCAAGAGTATCTCCAGTGTGTACGATCAGTATGTTCGTTGCAGTGCTGATCCAGCCTACGATCCTAACAAAGAAGATTGGCAACTCAATTTTCGCCCGTTGTTTATGACTTCTTTTGTGTTAGATGATTTTGTCGGCGAAATTGCAAACCCAGACACGGTCAATATAGTGTTAACCAGTGCATCGAGTAAAACCGCTTATGGGGCGGCTTACCTATTGAAGCAGCACTGTAAAGAACGAGGCTTAAACTACAACGTCGTTGGCCTGACATCGGCGAGCAACAAAGCTTTTACTGAAAAGACCGCTTGTTATGATCAGGTATTAGATTATCAAGACTTTGCCACACTGGATAAAAATGCAAACACCATAGTACTGGACTTCTCTGGCAATAAACCTTTGTTATTAGATCTTCAAGAACACTTAAATACGAGTATGCAAAAGATGATTTATATTGGTGTGACTGATGTTGAATCCCAAGCAAAATCTTATGCTGGCGAACTGCATGGCGAATTCTTTTTTGCGCCCACACAAGTTAATAAACGCATGAAAGAGTGGGGTGGAAAAGGATTTATGCAGCGCTATGCTGTAGATTGGGGAGGGTTTTCCAAACATATGGAACCTTTATTGAGCACCACTAATATTGCTGGGGTTGAGGCTATTCAAAAAATATATTTAGACGGATTAGCGGGCAAGTTTGATACAAGCCAAATGTACGTACTGAAATTTTAATCGGCTTCGAGCTTTCATCCCTTATTTTTGGTTTGCCATTGGGTCCAGGGTTACAACTGGACTTATTTTCATGCAAGCAGCTATATTAGATTGATGCTAGTGTTTTTATTGCTATATGCTAAAGCAATATAAAAACAGCACGAAAAACAGCACTAAGCAAGCTTATCAATAGGGTGCCAAATGATGCCAAATAAACGAAAATCTTTAGCCAGTCTTGCAGTAAACCAGCCTAAGTTCTCAATAAGTTTGAAGGGCGTTCGGCATGTGGTTTTAATCAGTTTTTTGACGATATTTTGCTCGCTATCGAGCAACGCACAAACGGCAACGGATTGGATACTGATTGATAATTTCGAAACTGATAACAGTTTAGCTAAATGGACGAAAGCAGATACCAAAAATGACACCTCGCCAAAGGTGCACTCTCCCCAAATTACTGAGCGCCAAAAAGACGTAACCGCGCACTCTGAAAATGTTTATTTAATCAAAAAACCGGCAGCTGAGGGCATTGTTGGTAATCGCAAAGCGTTAACTTATGCGGCGCTTCCCCAAAGAGTCGAAGTGGGGGAAACCTATACATTTTATACCCGTATAAATGTGGAGTCTTTTCCCAATAATCACGCTTTTGGTATTAGCAATATGAGCCCCAGTGATATTGAGTTACATGATTACAATGCGTTTGAAGCTACCTTGCGAGTAACCGATAAAGCAGAGTCAAATGGTCACAAAAATACCGGTGCCTTGATGGTTAAGACCCAGCAAGGTTACGCTAACATTGTAAATAACCGCACCGGAAAAGATGCCAAACCGTTAGTACCGGGCCTGTGGTATGAAATATGGTATGTGGTAAATAACCGTATAAAGAGCGATGGCGGTCAAACCTACGATGTGTATTTTAAAGGCGGGAATGAATTCCCCGAACAGCAAAAAGTGTATAGCAACGCAAGCTTCCGCATGCAACGTGAGTTGCCTCTTACGCATTTTCTAATGAACTGCAATACCGGACCTAAAAAACAACCCTATGGCAATGGTGGTTTAAAGTACGATGATTTGTATATGACTAAAGGTCACAATTTACAGTCACCGCTGTAATATTGCTTGAGTCTTCGCTGATCCACTGCTTTATCAATAGGGTGAGGTTAACGGTATTTTGCCACTAACTCTGGAATTTCATCATAGTCGAAAAGCCGTTTCCCTTGTTCAGCAAATTGACTCAGTGTGACTTCGTTTGGGAAACTAAAGTACTGACCCGATGACAAATCCATATTTTGGGTTTTTACTTCTTCACCACAGTTCAATTTGTTGACGGCAGCGACAATAGTCTTGACACCTTCTGGGTATAAACTCAATACGTTGTGTAAATAAGAGCGATGATAATCCACTCTGCGCTGGGTGCTAGAGATGATTTTTCCGGCATCAATTTTATTTGAATCGATAAAATGTAAGCTTGTACCGATATTCTCATTGTTGTTTAACATTGCCCAAAATGTTGCCATTACGCCTCTATAATCCGGTAACTTACCTGAATGCAGGTTTATGACGCCCATTTTAGGTAATCTAATAATGGCTTCTTGTAAAATTTGGCCAAATCGAATGGAAATGATCAGCTCGGGGTTTTGCGCTGCAAGGGTTTGATAGCTCGAGGGACTATTAATGTTCTGAATATCACTAATCGGAATGCCTGAATCCAGTATTTGTTGAAAGCTTTTTAATGGCAATGAGGTGTTCGCTGGTGGATTGCCCATATTGGTTGTGTATTGCTGGGTTTCAATCAGTGGATAAACAATTTGGTTAAACAGTGTTTGCTCCATAAAAGCTAAGCTTTTGAGGGGCTCAGGCAGATTCTCTGACTTTCCTACTTTTGCCGATAGAAAAATAGCATACCGATGTTCAGGCAGTTGTTGAAGCAATAGGTTGATTGCCATGTTGCTCGCTAGATCACGATTGGCAAGAATAGTTATCCGCACCCGTTATTACTCCAACTATGGTTTATCGTTGTCGTCTTGTTGTGTTGCTGGTGGCTCTTTGTTATTTAATGGAGACTTAAGAATTTCATCTTCAGGTTTTGTTTTGGTTTTTTCGAAGGACATCTTAGCGCTCATTTTCAATAATAGAATATTACCTACTATCAAGCCTAGGGCTATCAACAAAGTTACAATTAACCAGAAATTCATTGTGTGATTCCATTTAAAGTATATTGGGCAAATAACTGGTCTAAATGTTTTAAAATCGTCTGTTTGCCGCCAATCTCGACACTGGCTAATTGTTCAGCTAGTTTACTCAAGTCGAGTTGTTTGATAATTGACTTTGAGATGGGGCCATAGCTTAAATGCCAAGCTTCGGGTGCAACTCCGCCATTATAGTGTTTATACGGACGGTAAAAACCAAACCTTTCAGCGTTTTCTTCTAACCAGCAATGCAGTGGGTAACAAGGTCCTGATTGTTCATACTCAGTACTTATCAATTGCAAGGGTTGTCCACAGCGTTCAACTGCTTTTTTATCATACACATCCAAGTCGGTTCCCCAGTGGTGACGACTAGCACCTGGAAGGGCAGACCAGGTCATAATGGCGTGTATTTTATCTAGTTCGTTAAAGTCGGAGGTATTGAGGGCTTGGCTATGAATATCATTGATTGGCAAACTTCCTAACCACTTTTTTTGCCAAATGGCTAATTGACGGTCAAAACTACGGAAGCTGCTCGCCAGTTGCATGTCTATGTGGTCTTTTTGGGCAGCTTGCTGCATAGTTTCAAAGGCCGTTTTGACATCGGGAATTAAACCATGATGCTCACCAATTGGCTGGATATGGGCTTGGGTTAGCCCCATCCAGCTCGGTGCAGACAATTGTGTTACAGACACTAGAGTAGCAGGCGACATAATATATCGTGATAAATATCTGTGAGCACTTCCAGATCAGCAGACTTCACTTTTTCATCTATTTTATGAATAGTGGCATTGACTGGACCCAGTTCAATCACTTGTGCGCCTGTTGGAGCGATAAAGCGCCCATCTGAGGTACCACCTGCTGTGGATAACTCAGTCTCTCTTCCGGTTACCGATTTAATAGCTTGCTGAGTGGCTTCAACTAAAGGCCCCTCATCAGTTAAGAAAGGCTGTCCATTGAATGTCCATTTAATATCGTAATCTAAACCATGACGATCAAGAATTTCATACACTCTTTCGATTAACTGTTTGTCGGTGACTTCAGTGGAGAATCGAAAGTTGAAACAAACATGGAGCTCGCCAGGTATGACGTTTCCTGCACCCGTTCCACCATTGATATTGGAAATTTGAAAGCTGGTGGGCGGGAAATATCGGTTGCCATCATCCCAGTGGGTTTTTGCCAGTTCAGCTAAAGCGGGAGAAGCTACATGAATAGGGTTCTTGGCTAAATGAGGGTAGGCTACGTGCCCTTGAATACCCTTGACGATTAAATCGCCGGTGAGTGAGCCACGTCTTCCATTTTTGACAACGTCACCCACAACATCAGTACTGGAAGGCTCGCCCACTAAGCACCAATCGATTTTTTCATTACGGGCTTCTAGGGTATCAATGACCTTAGTTGTACCATTGATAAATGGTCCTTCCTCATCGCTGGTGATAAGGAATGCTATGCCGCCATTGTGATTTGGGTGGGCAGTAACAAAACGATGGGTTGCCACTAACATGGCGGCCAAACTTCCTTTCATATCTGCAGCGCCACGGCCATGCAAATATTCGCCAACTTGTGTCGCTTCAAAGGGTGGTGTTTGCCATTTTTCAGCAGGGCCAGATGGCACTACGTCCGTATGTCCAGCAAAACAAAATAACGGTCCTTGTTTACCTTTTCTCGCCCACATATTGGTGGTGTCATGAAATACCATAGATTCAATATCAAAACCTAAGGGAGCCAGTATATCGGCCATCAACTGCTGGCAACCAGCGTCTTCTGGAGTTACCGATTTACGGTTGATGAGTTCTTTAGTAAGTGCAATTGAGTCCATCATGAATTAAATACCACTGCATAATCTGCAGGTTTGAAACCTAAAATGTATTTGTCGTTATGGATCAATACCGGACGTTTTATCATGGCTGGAGCTGCCAGCATCAATTCAATCGCTTTTTCGCTGTTTAAATCTTGCTTTTGTTCATCGGGTAATTGGCGAAAGGTGGTTCCACGTTGGTTTAGCAATTTCTGCCAACCTAATTGGGATTCTGTTTTTTCAAGCCACTCACGCTCTAGACCATCAACTCGATAATCGTGGAAACTGTATTCTATTTGGTTTTCTTCGAGCCACTTTTTGGCCTTTTTAATGGTATCGCAATTTTTGATGCCGAACATTTGAGTCATAAAATGATTCTTGTTAGTTAATAATGAAATGAAAAATAAATGATGATTATTAAAGGCTTAATAACCCCCATTGCTAAGTAACTGTTGTTTTACCAATCCTTATCCTTTAGATCAACACTGAAAAGACATGATCTTCGCAAGCAGTGACTCTGCGGGGGCTAACGACTAACCCTTTTACCTTATCACTGTTGAGAAGGGTAATGTAAAAAGCGCTGTCATCTATGGCAAGTTTTAATTTGCGTGAGTCAAAATCTAATATGGGTTGTCCCTGTTTAACTTTCTGCCCACGGTTAACTTTGCGTTTAAAACCATTACCATTTAAGTTTTGGGCTCCCCAACCGCAATGGATCTGCAATATTAAGCCATGGCGGTCTTTTAATCGCACACGATGGGCTGTTTCACTGATTTCTAAAACAATAGCATCAAATGGTGCCAATATTTGAAAACCAATGGGATTAACCATCACTCCTTCACCAAACAACCGCTGTTTGAAAATGAGGTTATTCGCTGAATCAAGGCAATGAATGCTGCCACTAATGGGGCTAAGAATATCAATCTTATGTTTATGTTGCACAGGAGCTTGGTTGTCGACTAAACGATTAAAGAGGCTCATTATAGGATCACTTTATAGCCGTTGTTCTCTAGGGCAATTGCAGCAGATTTTAAGTAATTTTGCTTTACTAAGAAATAATCCGTTTCAAAAGTAGAAACTACGAATATGCTGATTTTTGCTGCCGCTAATACACTGCCTATTTGTGCCATGATGCCTACCATCGACAGGTCTAAAGGACCTAAAACTTCTAATACTCTCCAGTTATGATCAGACTCGTCTGACTCAAGCATTACCGTTTGCGGCACCACGATGGAAAGTTCATCGTGAGTTTTTCCAATGAAATATAAAGGTGCATTCAACACTTGAGATGGGATCTGAGCGTTTACTGGAAGGCTATGGATGGTAAAAGTGTCAGGCAGCGCAGCTAATGTCTGATTGGCCATTTGCATTCCTTTTTGATTGGTGTTTTATTTTGCTTTAGCTATGCTGTAAGTCAAGTGTTGGTGTAAAAGTTTCTTTTTCAAATGTTATCCACTGTTTCTGTGGATAACCTTGTTGAGGAAACTTTATATGTCACTTAACTGTTTGATATGTAAGGTGTATATTCGGTTGTCCAGAAATCCACCAAGGGCCGATTTTGGTTAAAATTAACGCGTTTTATTTAAAGGGGTAAGAATATGTCAACAGCACCAATAGGTTCGGTGGTTTGGACCGATCTCACTGTCAAAAATGCAGATAATGTAAAAGACTTTTATGCACAGGTCGTAGGCTGGCAAGCCAACCCTGTTAGCATGGGAGATTACGACGATTTTACCATGCAGTTGCCTAGTAACAATCAGGATGTTGTGGGAATTTGTCATGCAAAAGGCGACAATGCCAATTTACCCGCTCAGTGGCTGCTTTATTTTAAAGTCGCTAATTTAGATGACTCTATTTCCCAAACCCAGGCTGGTGGTGGAAAATTGTTGTCTGCAATAAAACACTATGGCTCACAGAGTCGTTATATCATTATTCAAGACCCTGCTGGTGCGGTGTGTGCGTTATTTGAAGAAACGCCCTAGCTGTTTCCTTTGTAGATAACTATTAAAAACAAAAATACTTTTGATGCTTGCAAATAAGCCACTGATTGGTACATTAATTGGCACTTATTCAATGGGTTAAAATTTTGTGCAAGTACTTGATTTATATGCAGGACCAACTGCTCTAAAAGAAATTCAGCAGCATGGTTTAAAACAACAGATGTTTGATTACATGCTAGGTGCTTCTGGGGGACCAAAGTGGTTTGTGTTGGCGGGTTTAGATAGGTATGTGTTCTCGACATTTTTTGCCCAACGTCAAACACCTCTGCAGATTATTGGTTCGTCAGCAGGTGCTTTTAGGTTTGCTTGTTTTGCGCAACAAGAGCCTTTAGCTGCTATTAATCGTTTGGCAGATCACTACTCACGTACAGAGTACAGCGATAAGCCCACCGCCAGAGAAATCACTCTTTCAGGTCTAGAGTTATTAGATTACGTGTTAGGGGACAATGGTGTAGATGAGATTCTTAACAACCCCATTATTAAAGCTCATTTTATTGTTGCTCGATGTAAAGGGCTGACCCAATTTGAAGCCAAACCTTTGCAGTTAACCGGTCTTCTGGCAAGTGCTGGAGCGAATGCTGTTCAACGTCGGTTTTTACAACGGTTTTACGAGCGATATGTTTTTACCTCTCCTACCAGTGAATTGCAGATAGTGGATCCGAATAAAATGCCAACCCGCTATGTACCTTTGTCAAAACGCAACCTTACTCAGGCCTTAATGGCCTCTGGTTCCATCCCCTTGGTGATTGAGGGGGTACAGAATATCAATGGTGCTCCTAAGGGAATGTATCGAGATGGTGGCATCATCGACTATCATTTTGATTTAAACTTTGGCCCCCACGATGGATTAATATTCTATCCACATTTTTATCCTAAGCCGATTCCTGGTTGGTTCGATAAATCACTGAAGCGTCGATTACCCCATAAAAGTAGCTATGATAAAGTGGTTATGGCTGTTCCATCTGACGAATTTGTTGCTTCTTTACCCTATCAAAAAATTCCAGATAGAAAAGACTTTGAAACTATGAGTTCCCATGAGCGTATTCGTTATTGGCAAACAGTAATTGAACAAAGTGATAGGTTAGGGGAGGCATTTGCCAACCTCACTCAAGATAAAGACGTGGCAAATAAAGTGAAACCTTATAACTTTTAGGCGTTATGTCGAAAAATTACGCATTTGTTTCAACAAAGCTGAAAAACTCCTTGAAGATAGGGATAAGCATCGTTATTATACGCGCCGCTTGAGACATTCGTGTTAAGCGTCTTTATACAGTGCGTCCGTAGCTCAGTTGGTTAGAGCACTACCTTGACATGGTAGGGGTCGGTAGTTCGAGTCTACTCGGACGCACCAATTTCAAAATATCGATAGAAATTCACAGTAAATTACGTTTAAAAGCACTAACAAAATCACCAGAGCACTACCGCTTTCTATGGCCCGGTCCGAAGGTCGGAGATTCCAGTCTACTCGGACGCACCAAATTCAAAATATCGATAGAAATTCACAGTAAATTACGTTTAAAAGTACTAACAAAATCACCAGAGCACTACCGCTTTCTATGGTCCGGTCCGAAGGTCGGAGATTCGAGTCTACTCGGACGCACCACTTTATATCGAAGATCTTTTAGTGTTCTATCAACCCTCGCAAATATTTAACAGCAAAGCTTTACTTCGATTTTAAATTTGTCAGCCATTGTCTTATGGGCACGCTATAAATCTTGTTTAAGTGTTATACCTCATGCAGATATAGACCTTTATCCAAATAACAAAACAATAGAAAGTAACCCAGTTTCAATAGGTTAATTTGATGGGGTAAAATTTTTCAGTTTAATTCACATTTTGTGTTGACGTTAGAGAACTTATTACTTAATCTAAATGATAATGATTATCAATAAGGTTTTGGTCATATGTATTGTTTTGCATTTACGAGTTTAGAGATGGAAGTGAAAAACCCTTCTAAAGATGCCGAGTTTGAATTAATAAATCGGTATGTGCACGCTGGATTGGAAAGGGCTAAAGGAATGTACGATAGCCAAGACACTAAGGCTGCACATTTACGTATTGTAGATACTTTATTGAATGTAGTTTGTGACAGTCTGCTAACCATAGCATGGCGTAAGTATTGTTTTCGCATGATTCAACGTCTTAAACCTTTGTTGTTTGAGATATTAGAAAAGCGCCAATATCAGCGAAAAATTGCGGATATTACAACCCTTTATAATTACTTTATTGAGCATACTCACAACACTGGCATAAGCATACTCAAAGCCAGTGGCCCCCAAATCTTTTCTTTTAATCCATCACGCAAATAATCAAAATCGAGAGGATCTTAGCATGTCATATTTTCAATTTGTTTGTCCAAGCCACCAAGTTTGGGTTGAGGATCACCCTAAAGAAGCATTTCAAAAAGTAAATGAGTTAACAGATTATGCTGAACTTCTGTTTCAAAAGGGTCAGTATCAAAATGTTATTCCCTTTTTAGGTACGGCTTTAGAGACCACTGAAATTATTTTTGATAGTCGCTTAGAGTCTCCACAGTTGACAACGAAAATGACAGCTATCGCTATTATGTTAGCCAATTCATATTCGGCTTTAGGAGAAACCGATAAAGCTTGTATATTTATCCGAAAAATTCGCCAAAAGCTCAATAGAGCAATTAATTGTGCGGAAGGTTACTCGGCAAAAGTGGCATTTTTTAGGCATTGCGAGACGGCTTTATTAGAAGCAGATTCAAATTTAGATGAAAATCACAGTTATTTTGGCAATATGCCAACGTCTCAATTGCATTAATTTAATAACCTTTAGGATTCAATGTGTTGAATGATAAAAAAGCGTCGTTCTCTAATTTGACCGGCAATTTTGCCAAAATATATATAATCCATCTAGGTTATTTAAGGTCATGCTTTTCTTAACTATTATCTGAATATTTAACGACAATGATAATTTTACTATTTGCTCTCTTGCAACCATGATCCTTGCTTGGGATTGCTATTATCACAAATGCGGGTTCTAATACGCGGCTAAAGATATTTTACTGAAGTTGAATTTTCACTTTAGTTTGAAGTTATATCCAGGACGCTTTTTTTGAAAACATTTACATGCCAATGTGGTAATACTTTACATTTTGCGAACGTTCAATGCGTATCGTGTGGCTTACTGTTGGGTTTTATTCCGCAAGAAAACAGGTTGAGCGCGTTTACCACAAATCAATATGGCAATTTACAAGCTTCCAGCAATGGCAAGTTATATAAACAATGTAAAAACTATTCCGATCACAATGTTTGTAATTGGATGGTTCCCCTTGAAGAAGATCACGAATATTGTCTCTCTTGTCGACTTAATGAAGCCACTCCCGATTTAGATGATGCGGAAAACCAAGCGTTATGGGCCAAAATGGAACAGGCAAAAAGGCGTCTATTGTACACGTTGTTAAAACTTAATTTACCCTTAGTTCGCCGTGGAGAAGACCCCAATAATGGTTTGGGTTTTGCATTTTTACGTGACAAAACCCAAGATTCCTTCGGCAATGAGTTAACTGTTAAAAGCTTTGTGACCACAGGTCATGCTAATGGTTTGATTACCATTAATCTTAATGAAGCCGATGACAGTGCTCGGGTGGATATGCGGGAAAAAATGAATGAACGCTATCGTACTTTGTTGGGGCATTTTCGACATGAGTCAGGCCATTACTATTGGGATAGATTGATTTCAGGGACAGACAAAATAGACGAGTTCCGTCGGTTATTTGGTGATGAGCGACTGGATTATGTGCAGTCCATGGAAACGTATTACGCAAATGGACCTAGCGAAAATTGGCAAAGTGTATGGATAAGTGCTTATGCTAGTATGCATCCATGGGAAGATTGGGCTGAAACATGGGCTCATTATTTACATATGTTAGATACCCTAGAAACGGCAAATGATTACGACTTTTCCATTTCTGGAAATAAAATTGCCAGTCCTATTCCTAATACCGATAGTGTTATCGATCAGATTTATACATCCACCTCATTTACTCATTTATTTAATGATTGGTGTCAGTTAACCAAGGTGTTAAATGCTTTAAATCGCAGTATGGGATTAGATGATGCGTATCCTTTTGTCATTTCTATATCAGCGTTGGACAAACTACGATTCATCCATGAGGTGGTTTTAGAAACGGACATGTTCAAATTAACCGAAGGGGCTGCTTAATCCTCGCCGCAGTAACCGAATACGTTACTGCACCTAGTTAATACCGTGATTTGTATCATCCTGCATAGGCGTTTCCAGAATTGACGCAAATTCCAGATAACGCCTGTCAAAAACAACTATCTCCCTTGAGTTAGCTACTTCTCCCAATCGAATCGGGGAAGATTTTCGAACGCTTTTTTCAGCCCTTCATTCCACTGCTTCTGTACTGATCTATACATATTACTATTGGTAGTTAATACGTTGTGGTAAGGCTCTTCAATCTGGTCATTACGGTGAATTGCTAGCTCAATTGGTGGTCCAACTGAAATATTACTGCGAATTGTTGAGTCTAATGAAACAATTGCGCATCTGGCGGCGTCTTCTAATGATGTGCTAGGAGTGATAAAACGATCTAAAATAGGTTTGCCATATTTGTTTTCACCTATTTGCAAATAAGGTGTTTCATCAGACGCCGAAATATAATTACCTTGGGGGTAGATTAAAAATATCTTACTTTTCTTGCCTTTAATTTGGCCACCCAATAAAAAGCTAGATTCATTGCTGGTTTTTGATTTTTCCATGGCATCGGCATGGCGTTTTTGCTCTTGTTGACTCAAATCGCCAATATATTGTGCTACTTCATGAAGGTAGTTTCCTTTGCTGATATCAAAATCAGCATTGGGATCGGATAGGTCGCGTTTTATTGCATTAATGACAGCTTGAGAGGTCGCTAGGCTACCAGAGGTAGTTATTACTATTGTGCGGTTATCGGGAAATACGAAGGTGGTCATCTTACTGTAAGTGGCAACATAATCTACTCCGGCGTTCGTGCGAGAGTCGGAGGCAAAAACTAAACCCTTATTTAAGGCAATGGCTAAACAGTAGGTCAATTGGCTTCTCTTTGGAGTTGGAAAGGTTAAAAATGTATCGTTATGCACAAAATATGTGCATATGACGCTGCTTATTTATTTTGAACGCTGGTGAATTTAAAAACAATAAAATTTTAAATTTAGCATCTATCAAAACGTATCTACTTCAGTATACTGATAAAAAACAACAATAAATCAGTTTGGAGGATCTATGGCGATTAGGTGGGGAAACTATGCAATAGGTCAATTCTATGATGAGCTGATACAAGGGCGTTCTAAACCCAGAGGACATGCAAAAGATCTATGTGACTATCTTAAAGGCTTGTCTGATAACGAGATAAAAGAATATAAAGCAGCATCTGACTCTGCTATCCAAGTTATGGGGATTACCTTCAGAGTGTATAATGATGAAGAGGGATCTATCGACCGAGCTTGGCCATTCGATATTATACCTCGGCTAATTGAACTCAAAGAGTGGCAACAAATCGAATTGGGGCTCAAACAGCGGGTAAAAGCACTGAATATGTTCATCGATGATCTTTATAATGATCAGAACATCATTAAAGATGGGATTTTTCCAGCCGATTTACTAAAAAAATCTAAAAACTTCTTAAAAGATTGTATTGGTGTAAAACCACCCCAGGGCATATGGGCGCACATTTGTGGTTCTGATTTAGTCAGGGATCACAATGGCACTTTTTATGTGCTAGAAGATAATCTGCGGGTACCTTCTGGTGTTTCATACATGTTAGAAAATCGACAGGTAATGAAGCGGGTTTTCCCCGAAATGTTTGAAAAGTATAATATTCTTCCCATCGATAATTATCCTTCAGATTTATATGACATGTTGGCAAGTTTATCGCCAAGGGATGTTAAAGAGCCTGAAATTGTAGTACTCACCCCTGGAATATATAATTCAGCGTATTTTGAGCATGCTTATTTAGCGCAGCAAATGGGCGCTGAGTTGGTAACAGGTGATGATTTAGTCGTTAAAGACGATGATTGTGTGTACATGCGAACCATTAATGGACTCAACCGAGTCGATGTCATTTACCGTCGCACCGACGACTGGTTTATTGACCCTGAAGTGTTTAACCCCGATTCTAAATTAGGGGTTCCTGGACTAATGCGTGCATGGAAAAATGGCAACGTTGGCTTGGCTAATGCGCCTGGTTCTGGGGTTGCTGATGACAAAGTTGTTTACAGCTACGTACCTGAAATTATTAAATATTATTTAAATGAGGAAGCTCTTCTTCCCAATGTTCCAACGTACCGATGTATTAATCCAGAAGAACGTGAGTATGTGTTAGACAACATTGAAAAAATGGTTGTGAAGCCAGCAAATGAATCTGGTGGCTATGGCATGTTAATTGGCCCACATGCTTCAAAAAGAGAACATCAAAAATTCCGACAGTTAATCAAAAAAGATCCACGCAACTATGTTGCACAACCCATGTTGTTGCTATCAACTGCACCTACTTTAATCGATAACAAAGCTGAAGGACGACACTTAGATCTAAGACCTTTTATTTTAAGTGGGCAAGATATCAAGGTAACCATGGGGGGATTAACTCGAGTCGCTATGACGAAAGGCTCTACAGTCGTTAATTCATCCCAAGGTGGTGGTAGCAAAGATACATGGATTGTTGATATGGAGGGCGATTAATATGTTGTCACGTGTAGCCAGTAATTTGTGTTGGATGGGGCGTTATTTAGAACGAGCAGAAAACACAGCAAGATTAATTAACGTCAATTTTAATCTACTTTTAGATCTTCCCAAAAGTATCGTTTTAGGCTGGGAGCCACTGGTCGATATTGTGTCAAATCGCGATGAGTTTTACGCTAAATATCAAGAAGCAAATGAGCGTAGCGTATTGAATTTTATGGTGGGGGATACTAAAAATTTGGGTTCTATTGTCAGCTCTCTAAGTGCTGCTAGAGAAAACGCCAGAACCATCCGTGAAATTATACCTAGAGAGGCCTGGGAACAGATTAATGAGTTGTATTTATTTGCCCATGCCAATCGTCAAAAGGCTATAGCTCGACGCTCTCGTTACGAGTATTTGACAGAAATAATCGAATCTAATCAGAAAATTACCGGCATTCTTGTGAGCACAATGACTCGTGATGAAGCTTATCAGTTCTTGCGTATAGGTCGCAATTTAGAGCGGGCTGATATGACCACGCGGATTATCGATGTTCGCTCGGCATCGCTGGTGCAAGACATGGAAACGGAGCAATCTGCTTTAGAAAACTTACAGTGGATGAGTGTATTAAAGTCACTCACTGCTTATCAAATGTACCGTCGGGAAGTGCGTTTCAAAATTCGACGACCGGATGTTTTGAAGTTTTTAATGTTAGAAAACCGCTTTCCCAGAGCATTGATACACACTCTCAAACAAGTTGAGAATTGCTTGCGGGAGTTACCCAATTACGAGCAATGTGTTGAAATGACATCAATGGTTGAAAAGCAATTAATGGAAGCTAACCCGCAATTACTTATTCAAGATAAACTGCACGAATTTATTGATGAAATGCAACTTGGTTTAATTAACGTTTATAACAAGATTGATGAAACTTATTTCTAAGCTTGGATAAATCTAGAAATTTAGGCTCAACATTGCTGAAATGTTGAGCCTTTATTTGTTAGTTTTCAGCGTCATTCGCCGCGTCTTGTATCGCATCTCCTGCGCTTTCGATATCTTCACCTGCACCCTCGATAGTGGCACAACCGCAAAGCATTAAAAAAGTAAGTGTTAAGGTAACAAGAATTTTAAGTTTTGACTGTAAGCTCATAATATTGCCTCACTGTGATTTAATAATTAAAGGTTCACCTGTCTTTTCTTAAAGCGAGTATAGTGCCAATTGTTAACTGTATGAAATTTATGGTATTTTATTAATTTGGTCGAAATTAACAATATGCTCTTTGCTATTTTTTCACTAAGTCTGGAATAATTTACACGGTAAGTTGATGCAGCTAAATTAAAGCAAAATGGCCACGGCCAATTTAGCTGCGTTGTTGTCGATAACGGTGATAGATCTTTCCCCATCGCCATGATAGTCCTAAGTCACTTAGTTTTGAATGGATTTCACTGGGTTGATCGGCACTGTGAATAGGTAGGTCCGAGGATAAATAGCGCACTTGCCAAATGCCGATATTTGCATCCCGCTGGAACTGAATTTTACCAATCAATTGATTTTGCTTATAAACAAAACAGGTACGTTGGGAGTATCGAATATTATTAGTTAACATGACTGTTATTATATACAGTTGTTTGGGCTGAGCTAGACTTTTTAATTGCTAGGTTGGCACTGGCTGAATAGGTTTTGCCAAAGTAATTGATGGCGACGAAGAGCATCAATATACAAATCGTAATCTGACTTTCGTTGCCTTAAAAATACTTTAAACTCATTGGCAAGTACTGGATTTTCCAGCAAATCTTGAAAGTAGGGGGCTAAAGTATTGTCTGCACTTGTTAGCCGGTTTGTTGTCGGTAGGATCTTTTTAATGAAGTTTCGTTGGTATACTAATTTAAGTTCTTCAATTTGTAGAGAAGATGAGGATACACTGCAAGACAGCTCACTGAACGCTAGACTCAAGCTATCATTCAATTCATTTAACCAAATACGCAACTGAATCTGTGTTTGCCAAATTTGGGCTGCCAATGGCTGTTTACGCATGGTATTTAAAGCTGTTTCTAAATCGTCAATATCTGTCTGTTTAGGTAAATACAAGGTCACTAATAAGCTCAAAGAAGCTTCGTATGCTTGCAGTTGGTTTTGCTTTACTTGGGTAAATAGCTCTGTATTACTGCTTAAAGACCGTCTAATTTCGGAACTGCTAAGGATCATTTGCGCCCACACTATAGGAAGGGTTTCCTGTTTATGTGTTATCCATTGACGTAACTGTTGTTGCTGCTCTTTGTCACTAGTTTGTTGAAGACATTCTTGTAGCCCTTGAATTAACTTAACTTCGTATGCAAACCGTTGTGATGGCAATTGGACCTTGCCTAAGGCGGTATTGCGCTGTGCAATAAGAAGAGATACAGGACAATGCTTTAATGCATAAAAATCCCGTAATTTGATGTTCGTTTCCGGAAGGTTAACTTTCAATTTTTCAGCAGCAGGGTAACCCAATGAAGGGCGATCATCGTCAAATTGCAACGTAATATTAAGCTCATCGCTAATCTGCTTTTGGTA
Source organism: Aliiglaciecola sp. (assembly GCF_039982535.1). Taxonomy (NCBI): domain Bacteria; kingdom Pseudomonadati; phylum Pseudomonadota; class Gammaproteobacteria; order Alteromonadales; family Alteromonadaceae; genus Aliiglaciecola; species Aliiglaciecola sp. The sequence goes on along the minus strand of NZ_JBDWYG010000066.1, from coordinate 64,862 downwards.
CGCATGAAAATTTGCTTGAATTGAGGATTGACCGCAGGCCGATAACAACGTTAAACAACCAAAAAACAGCAGCCACTGTGTTGATGACAAATAAACCACCTTTTCACTGATTAATACAATACTTCGCCCAACGAATGTAAGGCACTTTTTGATTAAAAATCTGAACTTAACTTAAGGGTAACACTAACGCCTAATATAATTGCTCATCATCGGAGTTGATCTTAATTTGAAGTTTACGGTTAAGATCATCAATATGGAGTTTAACGTGAAACTCGTGACAGCAATTGGGACATTCTTCAAAAAAGTCTTGATCACCATTACTGCAATCTATTCTTATGTGTAAATGATGACCACATTCTGGACAAGCAATGGTTTGTTCAGTTTCAAATACTTCAGTACTCATTAATTCTCCTATGCGACACTAGGGTTCGCTATGCTGCGACCTCCATCGACCGCCACTATCTGGCCGGTAATGTAAGAAGCCGAGATTAAAAAAGCGATTGCTTCAGATATGTCTTTTTCGTTGCCTAACCGACCTAAAGGGATCTGAGACAAAATCGCATTTTTTTCATTTTCAGGTAAAGCCGTGTCTGGCCATAAAATTGCGCCAGGAGCAACACCATTTACACGAACATTAGGGGCCAGTTCTTGTGCAAGTGATTGGGTTAATGTTACTAAAGCGGCTTTAGCCATGCAGTATATAGTATGGCCTGACAATGGGCGTTGTGCATGAATATCCACCATATTGATGACAACACCTTGATTTTGTATAAGTTGTTTTTGCAATTTTTGAATTAAAAACAGCGGGGCTTGAGCGTTACTACCCATTAATGCTTGCCAGTCTGTTGAGTTAAACGTAGTTAGAGGGGTGGGGTAGAAAGCGGATGCATTATTAATCAATACGTCTATGCGTCCAAATGACGCTATTGCGGACTCGGCTACTTGGTCTAACTGTTGTAAGTCACATAGATCACCTTGAACCCATTTGACTGAATCGATACGTTTTTCATTTAAACGCGTTGAGAGTGCTTTTACTTGGTCTACCGAGTTGTGACAATGCAATACAATTCGATAGCCTAAATTGTGTAGATAGTTTGCAGTGTATGCGCCAAGACGCTTGGCACTACCAGTGATAAATACGACTTTGTTTTCCATTATGCTTCGTTGTTTCATTTAGTATAATTGAGAAGACTATCTGGGATAGATTGTGGGTACAAGTAGGGTTTTCATTCTGAACTATCGTCTGGGGTTTACCCTTGCATGTTTTTTAGTAAAGACGTTGCCGTTTGCAAATAATTGCCACCAAATAATAATGCGTGATTTAGAATATGGTAAAGCTGATAAACAGGCTTTCTGAAATCGTACTGCTTACTAAGAGGCCAAGTTTCATTGTAACCTTGATAAAACGCCGCAGGAAATTTGTTAAACAATTCGGTCATTGCTATGTCTGTCTCTCTGTCTCCATAATAAAAAGCAGGGTCGAATATCACCGGCGTATCATGTTGAAATCCAGTGTTACCTATCCACAAATCACCATGTAACATGGATGCCTTGGGGTTATGGCCTTGTAATAGCTTCTCAACACTCACAACTACGTTGTCAATTGCGGCAATAACATGGCCTTTTTCTGCGAGTAGCTGCAACAAATAGCCTATACGTTGTTCTGCAAAAAACTGGGGCCACTTTTTTGCCCACCGGTTCGGTTGAGGCGTTAAACCAATGAAGTTATCCTCTTGCCACCCATACATATTTTGGGTTTGATTCTGATGCATATTGGCTAACTTTGAACCAAAATCGAACCATGTTTGTTCGCTGCCTTCTCCTAATCGAAGGTACTCTAAAACCAGATAACTTTTATTTTCACAAATACCAGAACAGATTACCTTTGGGACTTTGAACTCATTGGCGTTTGCAAGATGAGTTAAACCTTCAGCTTCGGCACTAAAATTCGCTATTTTATCTTCATCATTGAGTTTGACGAAAAACCGTTTTTTTCCATCGGTAATGCGAAAAGCACTATGTGAATCTCCTTCAGATATTTCACGAATATCATCACATATAAATTCTTGGTTTAATTGTTGACTGATTTGGTCGCTAACAAAATGCCACATAATTTCGACTTAATTTAGCTGTAAATTCTGAGTATGGAACACGCGACAATAATTGATGGTCTTTTTCATTATTAAAATACGTCTTTTATAACTTTTTGTAATTTTAAGAGCTGGGATCACCCAATATCTCACCTAGATTACTAAAGGTCTTAAACATTGAGGAAACCATCATCTTGTTGGCTAGCCAAATAGGGAGGTTGCCAGAAGGGTTACCAAAGCCAATATATTCAATTAGCATATTATTTTTTGTTGTGGCTTTTACCAGCCATTGCCCCTGCACATTTTGGATACGTACAAGGTTGTGATTGTTAGACGAATATGCAGGGTAATCTTGGATTGTTATTTTAATATTTTGCTGTTGAGTGTCCATTTCAGTTATGGACTTGGTGATCATTTCTCGCTCTTTAACAGGCCAAGGGGCTTTGAATATGGTCCTGACGATTTTCTCCTGTGCAGACGGAGAGGCGAGGAGTTCGACTTTTTCGCAGTTATCAATCCAATTAGCGGCGGTATCAATATCATCTAAAAGAGCCACAAAATCCATGGGAGCACCTTTAACAGTAATTGATGCTTTAAGCCAAACATAACCACTGGGATCACTTGTGGTGTGAACTTTAATATGGCCTTTTTGTTTTACTTGAAGCCAATTTTGACTGACTGGATTGGCAAATACCTGACAGTTCACCACTAAGTAAACACAGCATATGACGTATTTTAAACATCTATTATATGTTTGTTCTGATTGCATCGTGGCTAATATTTTAGGTATCATATGCTCTTCTCCCTGATCGTAGCAGGGCTGATTTAATTAACTTATTCATTTTTCGGTTTAAGTTGTTTGAACACCCTCCATAGGGTGTTTTTTATTACTTATACACTTAAAACTGAAAAATAACTTTATAATTCACACGTGGCGCTTGGTAGGTGTCACCACTGTGTAAAGGATTATTCAATGCTAACAATTACTCTTCCTGATGGCAGTCAACGCCAGTTCGAAAATTCCGTTTCCGTATTAGATGTAGCCAATGATATTGGACCAGGGTTAGCGAAAGCTACCATCGCCGGTAAAATAAACGGCCAGTTGGTCGATGCTGTCGACATGATCACCGAAGACGCTAGTTTACAAATTATTACCGCCAGAGATGAAGAAGGTCTAGAAATTATTCGTCACTCATGCGCGCATTTAATTGGTCATGCAATCAAACAGCTTTATCCCGATGTGAAAATGGCCATAGGCCCAACCATCGATAATGGTTTTTACTATGACATCGATATGGAACATTCACTCAATGAAGATGACTTGGTAAAACTTGAAAAGCACATGTTGAAATTGGCTAAAACCAGTTATGACGTGGTGAAGAAGAAAGTTAGTTGGCAAGAAGCTCGCGATACCTTTGAAGCGCGAGGCGAGAGCTACAAAATAGAAATTTTGGATGAGAACATCAGTAAAGATGACCATCCAGCATTATACCATCATGAAGAATACGTAGACATGTGCCGTGGTCCTCACGTGCCTAACATGCGTTTCTGTCAACATTTCAAAATTATGAAAGTGGCAGGGGCTTACTGGCGTGGTAACAGTGACAACAAAATGTTGCAGCGTATTTACGGCACAGCTTGGGCAGATAAAAAACAACTTAAAGCTTACCTTAATCGTTTGGAAGAAGCTGAAAAGCGTGATCATCGTAAAATTGGTAAAGCCCTTGATTTATTCCATTGGCAAGAAGAAGCGCCAGGTATGGTGTTTTGGCACAATGATGGCTGGAGCATATATACCGAGTTAGAGCAGTATATCCGTGGTAAGCAACGTGAATATGGCTTTGGCGAAGTGAAAGGGCCTCTGATGATGGACCGTGTACTTTGGGAAAAGTCCGGCCATTGGGATAAATATGCGGAAAACATGTTTACCACTGAATCTGAAAAACGTGAATATGCAATCAAACCCATGAACTGTCCTGGCCACGTACAGATTTTTAACCAAGGTTTGAAATCTTACCGTGACTTACCGCTGCGCATGGCGGAATTTGGTTGTTGTCACCGTAACGAACCATCAGGAGCTTTGCATGGTTTGATGCGAGTACGTGGATTCACTCAAGATGATGCGCATATTTTCTGTACCGAAGATCAGATACAGGCCGAAGTGGCAAGTTGTATCGAAATGATTTATGAAGTGTACAAAGTATTTGGCTTCGAAAAAATTGTGGTTAAATTATCGACTCGTCCTGAAAAACGTGTCGGTTCTGATGAAGTGTGGGACAAAGCTGAACAAAAACTTGCTGATGCACTGACTTCAAAAGACATTGATTTCCAATATTTGCCTGGAGAAGGGGCGTTTTATGGCCCTAAAATAGAATTTACTCTACACGATTGTTTAGACCGTGCTTGGCAGTGTGGTACTGTGCAACTTGATTTCTCTATGCCAGAGCGTTTAGGTGCCACTTATGTTGCCGAAGACGGAGAACGTAAAGTACCGGTAATGATTCACCGTGCAACATTAGGGTCATTAGAACGCTTTATCGGAATTTTGACTGAAGAGTACGCTGGCTTTTATCCTACTTGGTTAGCACCAACTCAAGTTGTGGTAATGAATATTACCGACAAACAGGGTGAATATGCGGCAAATGTAGCGAAAAAATTACAAGAAATTGGAATTAGATCGAAGTCGGACTTGAGAAATGAGAAGATCGGCTTTAAAATCCGCGAGCACACTCTAAGACGTGTCCCGTTTTTGTTAGTCGTAGGCGACAAAGAAATGGAGGCAAACGAAGTAGCGGTGCGCTCTCGCAAGGGTGACGACCTCGGTAAATTCTCAATTGAAGGGTTTATGGAGTTGATTAATCAACAGGTCGCATCTAAGCAATTAGATTAATTTCGTGGAGGAACGACATATTAAAGGCGCTAATAATAAGGCTCAAGGCGATAAAGCCAACATCAATGAAGAAATCACAGCGACAGAAGTTCGCTTAATTGGTAAAGAAGGTGAGCAGTTAGGGATAGTATCTCTTGGAGAAGCTCAAACACTTGCCGACCAAGCTAGTTTGGATCTGGTTGAGATTAGTCCAAACGCTGAGCCGCCTGTATGTAAGGTAATGGATTACGGAAAGTTCCTTTTCGAGAAGAGTAAGGCTCAGAAAGAGCAGAAGAAAAAACAAAAGCAAATTCAGGTCAAGGAGATTAAATTTCGCCCTGGCACTGATGAAGGCGACTACCAGGTAAAACTGCGCAACCTGCGTCGCTTTCTAGAAGGTGGTGATAAGGCCAAGGTAACGATTCGTTTTCGCGGACGTGAAATGGCCCACCAAGAGATCGGCATTGAACAACTAAAACGTGTTCGCACGGATTTAGAAGACATTGCTAACTGCGAATCTTTCCCTCATAGGGTAGAGGGTCGTCAGATGATCATGGTGCTCGCCCCAATTAAGAAGTAGTAAAGGTTTACAAGTAACTGAGGACCGTAAAATCGGATCTGCACCTTAAGTTCACCTTGCTACTATGTTGAAACATCGACCCCAGAGTAGTCATGCAAAGCATGTCCTCAAGTGTGGTCTTAACAATGCGGAGTTTTAGCAATGCCTAAAATGAAATCCAATAGTGGAGCAGCCAAGCGTTTTAAAAAAACCGCTTCAGGTCGTTTCAAAAGCAAGCAGTCTCACTTGCGTCACATTTTGACCAAGAAGAGCTCTAAGCGTAAACGTCACTTGCGTGGCAAGAAATTAGCCCATACAGCTGACACTGCGTTGATTCAACGCATGTTACCTTACGTTTAAAGCACAGGAGACTAAAAAATGGCAAGAGTAAAACGTGGTGTAGTTGCCCGTGCCCGTCATAAGAAGGTACTAAAGCAAGCCAAAGGTTATTACGGAGCTCGTAGTCGAGTTTATCGCGTTGCTGTACAAGCAGTAACAAAAGCTGGTCAATATGCATACCGTGACCGTCGTCAGCGTAAGCGTCAATTCCGTCAATTATGGATTGCACGTATTAATGCTGCGGCTCGTCAAAATGGCATGTCTTACAGCCGTTTCATTAACGGTTTGAAGAAAGCGTCTGTCGAAATCGATCGTAAGATCCTTGCTGACATCGCTGTGCATGATAAAGGCGCGTTTACTGCATTGGTTGATGCAGCAAAAGGCGCATTGGCTTAATTTTTTAACAATTAAGTTTAAGTTCTTTCGGGAAAAGGCGAACCAGGATGGTTCGCCTTTTTTCGTTTTAGTGGACTAATTATGTAGCCCAAACAAAGGGTGAAATAAATAGGTAACTAGCTTATCTGCTAAAAATATATGAAAGAGGCTATTCAGAACTTGCCTTTTACTATCACTTTATAAGATAATAAATGAAAATAGTTCTCATTTGTGGTCAGTTAATTATGTTGCAAAATACGGTGTGGGAACTTCCTACAAAAACATCCGCTAAAATCGTTGGATTACAAAATGGTCTTTCGGTTGCGATGAGTAATCGACTTAAGGAAATGGGCTTTTGTGATGGAGAGACAATCTCCTGCCTAAAACAATGTCCCTTTAATGGTCCAAAGGTAGTGGAATTGGGTGGAGCGATCTTGTCAATTGACAAAGAAATAGCGCAAAATATTAAAATAAAAATGTAACTCAATTTCGTCAAACTAATTTAACCATTATTTCCTACATAACTAAATTTTCACTAAACAGGTACCCGTAGTGTCTTCAACTGTTTCAGATAATAATAGTGCTCAACAAAAAGTTGTTCTAATTGGACGACCCAATAGCGGTAAAAGTTTGCTGTTTAACCAGTTAACTGGTCTACAGCAAAAAGTAGCTAACTTCCCTGGTGTTACAGTGGAACTGAAGTCCGGAAAAATGAAAGATCTGACGATTGTTGATTTTCCTGGCACCTATTCACTGCACAGTTTTTCCCAAGATGAGCAAGTGGCAATTGATGCTATTTACACGGCCTTAGAAAGTGATGATACAAGCCTGATTGTCTGTGTACTAGACGCATCACGTTTAGAGCGTAGTTTGGTGTTTGGATTGCAAATTCAAGCGTTAGCGAAAAAGCATAACAAAGGTTTTGTGTTTGTTATCAATATGATTGATGACGCTTTACGGTTTGGGCATGAAATCGACGTTGATAGTTTATCAACTGAATTAGGTTCGCCGGTTTTTGCATTGTCCGCTAAGACCCTAATAGGCCTGTCAGAATTTCAACAAGCTCTTCCTGATCTAGTCGCACAACAAAATTGCACACCGCAAAAAGTCAGTGAAAATCATGATGAGGTAATTAAACAAAGCCGCCATCTTGCTTACAAGTTTGGCATGAATGCCAATGTGGTGCTGAAACAGCAAAATCGGATTGACCAATTCTTATTGCATAATTGGTTAGGCGGCATTGCTTTCATGGCTATTATGTTTTTGTTATTCCAAAGTATATTTACTTGGGCAACCCCGCTGATGGATGGGGTTGAAAGTGGAATAGGCTACCTTGCAACTTTGGTTAGCGGCATCTTACCTGAAGGTATTTTTAATGATTTCCTAAATGATGCGATATTTGGCGGTGTAGGCTCGTTTTTAGTCTTTGTACCGCAAATTATGGTGCTAACATTTATTATAGGTTTATTAGAAGATAGCGGATATTTAGCTCGTGCAGCGTTAATTTGTCATAAACCTTTGAGTTATTTCGGCTTGTCGGGTAGAAGCTTTATTCCTTACTTGTCGGGACATGCCTGTGCCATACCTGCAATTATGGCAGCACGTACAATTGAATCACCACGCAAACGTTTAATCACCATGATGACAATTCCGTTAATGTCTTGTTCCGCACGTTTACCCGTGTATGCGTTATTAATTGCGGTGTTTATCCCGCAAACGCAGTATCTTGGTGGACTTGTGAATACGCAAGGTATGGTGTTCTTTGGTTTGTACATGACAGGTATTGTGACTGCACTTATTGTTAGCTTTGTGATGGATAAAATGCACTTTGCAGATAGCGACAAAAGTGAAATGCCATTTATATTAGAGCTACCAAGTTACCGTTTACCTCATTGGAAACCACTGATGTATCGTGTTTTGAATAGTGCTAAGTACTTTATACGACGTGCTGCTCCGGTGATTTTCATGGTAGCCGTTGGAATTTGGTTTTTGGGCTATTTCCCTATTCATAGTGGCGGTTTGGAAAACTCTTACCTTGGTTACATTGGCCATTTTATCGAACCGTTATTTGAACCTCTTGGTATTGATTGGCGTTATGGTGTGGCTATTTTGATGTCTTTCTTAGCCAGAGAAGTGTTTGTAGGAACCTTAGGTACTTTGTTTGGTATCGAGGGTGCAGATGAAAATATAGCGGGCTTGGCTGCTAACATTCAAAATGATGGACTAACCTTTGGTGCTGGAATGGGCCTGCTGATTTTCTACGTCATTGCCTTACAATGCGTAGCAACGGTGGCAACTATTAAAGCTGAAACCGGAAGTCAAAAAATTGCTTGGGGTTTAGTCGTTGGTTATGGTGCATTGGCTTATTTAATGGCCTTTATAGTTAACAGCCTTCTCTAGCGCTTTAATGTTTACTAGTCCCACAAAAGGGTGCATTAATCGTGCTCTTTTGTGGAGGTTTTAAAATACTTATTTAGATTTTTTCACTGCTAAGATATTTGTTAGTAACCGGGTTTCATACCCTGTGCAGTTGCTAATTACCCGCTTTCATTCTTTTTTACTAATCTTTTTCCCCAATAAACAAAAAATTGTTGATCAATCATAGCCTGACCCTAGCTATAAAGGTCTGATTTCGTGTAGAATTACCGGTTCTTTTTTAAAGTACACTTATCAGGTTTGTGAAGATAGGCCTTTAATTTATTAAGTAAAATTCCAATCCGAGGAAGCTATGGATCTCGACGCCATAATTGAACAGGCACAAAATAAAATTAACGATGCACAAGATGCGGCTACTTTAGACGCAGTGCGAGTAGAGTTTATGGGTAAAAAAGGTCATATGACTGATTTACTCAAAGGACTCGGAAAGTTATCTGCTGAAGAGCGGCCCATTGCCGGACAAAAAATAAACTTAGCGAAGCAGAAGATCCAAGGACTTATTTCAGTTCGTGGTGAGTATCTTCGAGATGCCGAGCTGAACGCAAAATTAGCTGGTGAAACTATTGATGTTACTTTACCCGGTAGAACGGAAAACTTAGGCGGATTGCATCCGGTTAGCCGTACTATTCGTCGAATTGAAAGTTTCTTTGGAGAACTTGGTTTCACAGTTAAGTCTGGCCCAGAAGTAGAAGATGGTTTTCACAATTTCGATGCGCTAAATATACCCGCTAATCATCCGGCTCGTGCCGATCACGATACGTTTTATTTCAACCCAGATGTAATGCTACGTACGCAAACATCAGGGGTACAAATTCGTACTATGGAGGTTGAGAAACCGCCACTTCGTATTATCTCGCCTGGCCGTGTATACCGAAATGATTACGATCAAACGCATACACCGATGTTTCATCAGGTTGAAGGGTTGATGGTTGATAAAAATGTCAGTTTTGCCGAGTTAAAAGGCGTTTTACATGACTTTTTGAACAACTTTTTTGAAGCCGATCTGCAAGTGCGCTTTCGTCCTTCTTACTTCCCGTTTACTGAACCCTCAGCTGAAGTTGATGTTATGGGGCAAAACGGTAAATGGTTGGAAGTTTTGGGATGTGGCATGGTTCACCCAAATGTCCTTAGAGCAGTAAACATTGACCCAGAAGAATATACTGGTTTTGCCTTTGGTATGGGGGTAGAGCGTCTAACCATGTTACGTTATGGTGTGAACGATCTTCGAGCCTTTTTTGAAAACGACCTTCGTTTTCTTAAGCAGTTTAATTAAGAGTATTCGAATAAATGAAATTCAGTGAAAAGTGGTTGAGAGAATGGGTTAACCCAGCTGTATCAACACAACAATTATCAGAACAGCTTAGTATGGCTGGTCTAGAAGTTGATGGACTAGAGCCAGTTGCAGGCGAATTTTCTGGGGTTCTAGTTGGTGAGGTTGTTGAGTGTGGACAGCATCCTAATGCAGACAAATTACGCGTCACTAAAATTAACATCGGACAGGACGAGTTAATTGATATCGTATGTGGTGCACCAAACTGCCGTCAAGGTATCAAGGTCGCAGTGGCGACTGTAGGCGCAGTTTTGCCTGGTAACTTTAAAATTAAAAAAGCGAAACTGCGAGGTGAACCTTCGTTTGGCATGCTGTGCAGTTTTTCTGAATTAGGTATCAGTGAAGACCATGATGGCATCATTGAACTACCTACTGATGCACCTATTGGCCAAGATATTCGTGAGTACCTTGAATTAGATGACGTTACCATTGAAGTTGATTTAACTCCCAACCGTGCAGATTGCCTAGGAATTAGAGGTGTTGCGCGAGAAGTTGGAGTATTGAATCAGGTTGAAGTGACAGCACCTAAAATTGAAGGTGTTGATAAGCAAATTGAAGATAGCCGTGAGATCCAACTTGCTGCGCCAGAAGCTTGCCCAAGATATTTAGGACGGGTAATTAAAAACGTCAATGTAAATGCCGCATCTCCTCTATGGATGCAGGAAAAGCTCAGACGTAGCGGTATTCGTAGTATTGATCCTGTGGTGGATGTCACTAATTATGTGTTAGTTGAACTTGGTCATCCAATGCATGCTTTTGATTTGGATAAATTAGACGGCGATATTATTGTCCGTTTTGCTAGTGAGAATGAAAAGTTAACGCTTCTTGATGGCAATGAAACTACTCTAAAAACCAATACGTTAGTTATAGCTGATCAGCGTAAAGCTCTAGCTATGGCGGGAATTTTTGGTGGTTTAGAGTCAGGTGTTACTAACGAATCTAAGCATATATTTTTAGAAAGTGCCTTTTTTGCTCCTGATGCAATTATGGGTAAAGCCCGTCAATATGGTTTGCATACTGACGCTTCCCATCGTTATGAACGTGGTGTTGATCCGCAATTGCAAAGAGTTGCGATGGAGCGGGCTACCCAGTTGTTAATGGATATTGTTGGTGGTGAAGCTGGACCTATTACTGAGTCGGTAAGCCAAGAGCATCTTCCTACAGAAAAAACCATTCAATTACGTGCATCTCGCCTTACGCGTGTACTTGGTATTCATGTAGAAGATGCGAAAGTAACAGATATCCTAACGCGTTTAGGTTTAGAAGTTAATTTCTCGAATAGTCAATGGTCTGTTGTTGTGCCAGCGTACCGTTTCGATATTAGTATCGAAGAAGACTTAATAGAAGAAGTCGCTAGAGTTTACGGCTATAACAGCATTCCAACAATTGCCCCTACTGCAAAGTTGAAAATGTCTGTGCATAAGGAACAAAACCTTAGCTTAGATAGACTCAAACAAACACTAGTCGAGCGTGATTACCAAGAAGCGATTACCTATTCGTTCGTGGATCCTAAGGTGCAAAGCGCTTTATTCCCTGAGATGTTAGGTATGCAACTTCCGCATCCTATTTCTTCTGATATGTCAGCGATGCGAGTGAGTTTGTGGACAGGGTTATTGCAGTCAGTGTCATATAATCAAAAACGTCAACAAAGCCGAGTTAGATTATTTGAGACGGGTTTACGATTTGTACCTGATAGCACTGAAAAAACGGGTGTTAGACAAGAAGTTGTCGTTGGTGGTGTAATTTGTGGTAATCGCCATAATGAACATTGGAATGTTGAAGATCGAGGTGTTGACTTCTACGATATCAAAGCTGATGTAGAAGCCTTATTGCAAACGACCGCGAATATTTCCGAATTTAGTTTTAAAGCAGCTGAGCACTCAGCACTTCACCCGGGCCAGTGTGCGCAAATATATCGTGGTGAAGAGTTGGTTGGTTACGTAGGTGCGGTACACCCTAAATTAACTAAAATATTGGGCCTAAACGGTAAAACTTACGTATTTGAACTTGATTTTAATGCAATTGGCGGTAAAAAATTGCCTTTGGCAGAAGAAATTTCAAAATTTCCTGCTAATAGACGTGACATTGCCATCGTTGTAGAGGAAGATAAAGTTGTAGGGGAAATAATTTCTTACATCGAAAAATTTGGCGGAAATCAACTAGTTGGCCTAAACTTATTCGATGTGTACAGAGGTAAGGGAATAGAGGCCGGTTATAAAAGCTTGGCAATCTCTCTTACTCTACAGGACCAAACAAGAACGCTTGAAGAAAATGATATTCAAGCGGTAGTTGAAGATATTCTGTCCCAGTTAGCAGAAAAGTTCGGGGCATCATTGAGGGATTGACTTTATGGCGTTAACCAAAGCTGAAATGGCTGAGCATTTATTTGAAAAATTGGGAATTAATAAGCGGGATGCTAAAGATCTTGTTGAATCATTTTTTGAGGAAGTCCGAGAGGCACTTGAAGACGGAGAGCAAGTAAAATTATCCGGCTTCGGTAACTTCGATTTACGTCAAAAAAATGAACGTCCTGGTAGGAACCCCAAAACAGGGGAGGATATTCCTATTAAAGCACGCAGAGTTGTGACCTTTAGACCTGGTCAGAAACTTAAAAGTCGTGTGGAAAATTCGGAACCTTCCGATTCTTAGATGAAGTAAAACACACCCTTAATTACAATAGGGTGTGTTAACCTTTTCGACGAATAAAGCTAATAATAACTTGGTTAGAGTCGAGAATTCTGCTGAGTCTGATCATTAAATCTAGAAAATACTCCCTATGACCAAAAAACTGTCTTTTGCTATTGCATTCGTCGTAGTAGCTATCATTGTAGCTGTTCAGTTTAGCGACCCTGTTAAACCGACACTTTCAACTAGTGATTCCACTGATCATTCCGAAGCTGAACAAACCTCTAGTATCAAACAATTTAGTTATAATGACATTCTGCAGAATGACGAGTTCAGGCTGGGTATGCAGCAAGCTGTTGAGAATAATGATATTACGCTGGCTCAATCGTTACAACAAAGAGCCATAGAAATAGGCGAAGCGGCGAATTTACCCGATAACGAAATGTCGTTAATATCGGGTGAAAATGGTCTGAGGTTTATGCAGTTTTTAGCTAGCAGACAACTTTTTGCCGATAAATTCCAAGAGTATTACCTCAGTTTTAAAGATATCCAACCGTTAAAAAACGACTATCCTGAAGCACAAGATTTGTTTGAACGTTCAGAGCAACTAGTTGAAAAACGGGACAAGCAGATTAGAGCATTGGCAGAGCAGTTAGCCCAAGAGAGTGGTAAAGACGTGGAATTGTATTTGCAATTGGCTAAACAACAATGGCAAGAGCGACAGTCAAAAACTGCTGATTAAAAGACAAAAAATAGTTATTTTATAGGGGTAAATCAGAACACGAACATCAAGCAACAGGTTTATCTTTGTAAACATCAAACATCAAACATCAAACATCAAACTTCCAAGCCTTATCATTTTCCCACTTTTTCACCCAATCAGGTATTTTGCTTGCGACCATGGGTTTAGCGATTCCGTAACCTTGAGCCAGTTCGCAACCTAGCTGCAATAGTGCTTTACCATGGGCAATAGTTTCTACACCTTCAGCGATTACCTTACGTTGGAAAGTCGTTGCTAAGCTTATGACACCTTGCACAATTGCCAAGTCATCATTGTCTTCTAACATGTCTCGGACAAAACTCTGATCAATTTTAATTAAATATGCAGGAAGGCGTTTAAGGTAAGTTAGTGAAGAGTAACCTGTACCAAAATCATCAATAGCAAATCTAACTCCTAAATCTCGGCAATCATTCATTGTATTAGACACAATATCGGTATCATGCAGGGCACTGGTTTCCAAAATTTCAAGCTCTAGACGATTGGGGTTAACTGCAGGATGGGCGGCCAATAGTGTTGACAACCGAGCGGTAAAATTAGCTTGTTGTAATTGATAAGCGCTAATGTTGACACTAACGGGTATATCCAAACCTAACTTCTGCCAACTCTCTATCTGAAGTAGTGCAGTGCTGATCACCCATTCGCCTACTTTTAAACTCACTCCCAGCCCCTCTATTAAGGGTAAAAACTTTAGTGGCGGGATTAATCCATTGGTTTTGTGTTGCCATCTAATAAGCGCTTCAACGCCTACGGTTTCGCCGCTTAGCATGTTTATTTTTGGCTGGTAATGCAATACAAATTCATTGTTTTCTATGGCGGTATAAATATTTTCTATGTTCTCACGTTGCGAGTTGAGAGCTATATCGTGAGCGATATCAAACTGATGGTAGCGATTTTTGCCTGCCTGTTTGGCGATATACATGGCTTGGTCTGCATGTCGCATAAGTTGATCTGCATCGACATTGTCGTGAGGGTAGAGGGTTACACCAATGCTGGCGGAAACTTGCATAGATGCATTGCCAATGCTGACGGGATCTGATGCGGCTTTTAATAAACGATTTAATACATGCTTAGTATCTTCAAATTTCTCTAAATCTACCATTACTGCGATAAACTCATCGCCGCCGATGCGAGCGAGGGTATCGCCTTCGCGTAATGCTTCTTTCATCCGCTGTGAAAGGGCAATAAGCAAGTCATCTCCTACATTGTGGCCATAGGTGTCATTAACCGCTTTGAACCCATCTAAGTCCATAAATGCAACCGCTAAAGATTTCTTACGACGTTCGCATTGTATAGTCGCTTGGTTCAATCTGTCGGCTAATAAAACCCGATTAGGGAGGTTAGTTAGCGCATCATAGTGGGCAATGCGCTCAAGTTGCCCCTGATATTCTTTCATAGGTGTGATATCGGTAGATAAGGATACATAGTGTTGTACTTTACCTGCTGTGTTTTTCACGGCATTGATTGTGACCAGTTCGGGATAAATAACGCCATTTTTGCGTTTACTCCATACTTCCCCGCGCCAATAACCTTGTTTGGACATGGCATCCCATATTTCTAGGTAAAATTCGTCGGAGTGGCGTTCAGAACGAAATATATTTGGTGATTTCCCTCGTACTTCTTCAAGGGAGTATCCACTCATTTTACTAAAAGTATCGTTAATTTCGATGATTTTAAGGTTAGCGTCGGTAATCATGATGCCCTCTTGAGCATGAGTAAAGACGCTTGCTGCACGTTCGAGCTTTTCTTCAGCGTGTTTTTTTTCTATGGCAATACTAGCCAAACTGGCGGTTTGTTCTATTAGTTCAAGATCTGCAGGCGTGGGTTGATGGGCTTTATGGTGATAAATAGCAAAAGTACCTAACACCTTTCCAGAGGTGGAGCGTATTGGTTCTGACCAACATGCTCCTAATTCAGCTTCTGCGGCGAGTTCTTTGTACGGCTGCCAGTAAGGGTGATTAAGAACATCATTCACAATAACGCGCTTATTGGTATAAGCGGCAGTCCCACAAGAACCCACACCAATGCCTATTTCAATACCATTGATAGCTTCATTGTAAAACGCAGGCAGGCTTGATGCAGTGCCAATCACTAGGTGTTTTTGAGAATCATCTAATAATAAGACACTACAAAGCATGTCAGGATTCTCTTGTTCAACTACACGAACTATCGCTTGTAAGATTTCATTTAATGGTTTGCCACTGGAGATGAGTTCTAGTACATGTCCACTTGACTTTACTCTTGATTCAATTTGCTTGCGATAACTAATATCATGAATGATTCCGACTAAAAAATGTTTACCTTGGGAGTCAGTAAATCGTTTTTTATTGGTTAATATTGTTTTTTCTTTGCTACCCGTAATCGTTAAAGTTTCTTCGCATAGAATTTCTTCACCAGTTTGTAGTACTTTTTTGTCAGTGGACAAAAAACGCGCTTGCTGCTCTGGTGTGACTCTTTGTGCTAGTGTTCGTCCTAACGCTTCTTGTCGAGTTACACCTAATATTTTGCAAAATGCATCATTGACAAGTAATAAGCGGTAGTGCTCATCTTTTACAAAAATCGGATCCTTAGAAATATTGAAAGCAGCACTAAAATACTTTTCAATCTCAGTAGGCTTCTCGAAGAATTGACTGAGGGGAGGCGCGTTTATAGTGTCTTTTGATGTCATGTTACAAACTCCTAGTCAGATAATTTTAGCAATAGATATCGATTCGTGCTGCTGACCGTTATAACGATTTATCATTAAATTGGTGACTTGTTCTCAATTTTAGTTCATTTGAGTAGACTTGATAGTAGTAAATTCTTTGAGTTTAAGATGTATTTGTATAATTAAAAATAACTCGGCAGGGAATACTAATAACGGAATCAGAAGAGCATTATAAAGCTTCGCTGAAAGATGGTAATTAGACATTGGTTTTAGAAAAGAAGCTAAAGCTAAACACTTTCGCAATATGCACCGTCAAATTTTCTGTTTGAATGACAATATTGCAAATATAGGCTTCATAAGGTTTTGTTAAGAATCATCTTTTATGCAAAACCAAGCTATAGCTGAAATTAACAAACAAGCGCCACATATTACGAATAACATATCCTTGTCCGCCACTTGGTTTATGTACTTTCCTATCCCTAAGCTTGAAACTAATTGAGGTAAAACAACGGATAGGTTGAACAACCCCATAAATAGTCCCATTTTTGCAGCAGGAACCTTTTGAGACATAATTGCAAACGGCAAACTAATTGTTGCTGCCCAACCAATGCCCAGAAAAGCCATCATTATATAAATCCCTAATTTTGACTCACCAACTTGAGACAACACGAAATAGGCGATGGACATTGATAATATACAATAGGTATGTACTTTTACTCGCCCCAACTTTTTCGCCAAAGGCTCTAACAATAATGCAGGTAAAATAGCTGACACCACACTTAATATGAGAAAGCCTGCGCTGATAACCTGTCCCGTTTGATTATCTGAAAGCTCAGGGAGATTCTGTTTAATAAAACCAATAATATAAATAAACATAGATTGCACACCCAACCAAGTGAAGGCATGCGCGGCCAGTACTTTTTTAAATCCTTGTTCACTGGTGCCATCGGGCTTGTGGGTCTCTTTAGTGATTAGGGTTTTGAATATCAGTATCAGGGTTAAGATGAGGCAGGCTAGCTCTACCCAGTAATGTTGAATATCAATGTTAGCCATTTTAATTGTGAACGCATAAACCGAATAAAGAATAAATCCCCAAAGCGGTTCAATGACTTTGCAACCGTTCCAAAAGCCCAGCTTGGTATGCTGTTCTGACGATTCTGAGTGTTCAAAACTACGTGATTCAGTTACAAACAGCGGGGGAATGATGGACATGACCAGTACCAGACCCACACCAATATAAATCAACGCGTAATTATTCCAAAAAGTACCAATTACATAAGCTAAAACACCAAATGAACCGGATACTGTTTGCATCCAAGTATAGCCTTTAGTGCGCTCATGTCCTTTAGGTGTAACATCGGCAATGATGGAGCGTGTAGGATTGAAACTGATGTTAATGGACAAATCGAGTGTTAGGGCTACCAGCACTGCAATACCTAAAATAGCTTCAATATTTAGCGCTGCGGAAATAATACCTATGTTTGGCAGAGCCAATAAACTAAGGGAAGCAAGTACACCGCCTATGATAATAAATGGCCTTCTTCTGCCACCCCAAAACCAGATATTGTCGCTAATTGCGCCAACAATGACTTGTCCTAAAATACCTGCGATAGGCCCAGCCGCCCAGACAAAACCTACATCATGCAAATCCAAACCGTATTGGGTGGTCAATAACCAACTTAAAGCGGCAATCTGTACTGACAGGGCAAAGCCCATGGCACTTGCTGGCAAACTAAGGAGGCTATAAAAACCATTACTAAGACTTTTTTGGAACGCTAGCATACAGCTCTCTTATTTTTATTATCTGGATTGTTAACATTTTTTTAACTAAGCCATTGTATATAAAGTGGTTTGATTTGATAGAAACATACGTATGCATTAATTAAAAAACGCAGAAAGCTGAGAAAAGTGAATTTAACTTTAGTTATGTTATTCATTCTTATATAGTTTTATATATATAACTCAATGATTAACGAGGGCCCAATGGGACCAATAATGCTGGATGTCGAAGGGTATGAGATCAGCGCCGAAGAAAAAGACATCTTAGATCATCCCCTAGTTGGCGGAATCATCTTATTTTCACGAAATTACCACGACCAGAAACAGTTAAAAGAGTTGGTTGTTGAATTACGAAAGCATGCCCGCAATGACGTGCTCATTGCCGTTGATCACGAAGGGGGAAGGGTACAGCGTTTTCGCGATGGTTTTAGCTCAATCCCAGCAATGGGCAGCATTTGTGAACCTGACCAAAAGCTTTCTGAGAGCATGTTGATGCAAGCCAAAAGCTTTGGCTGGCTGATGGCCGCAGAGCTACTGGCGTTTGATATAGATATCAGTTTTGCACCGGTGTTGGATATGCACGGCATTTCTGACGTTATCGGTAATCGTAGCTTCCATCAAAAACCGCAACATATTGTGTCCCTTGCTAGTGCTTTTATAAACGGAATGCATAGCGCGGGAATGAAATGTACCGGCAAACATTTCCCAGGTCATGGCAATGTAAAAGAGGATAGCCATGTAGCAATGCCTGTTGATAAACGAGCCAGTGAAGATATTTTTCAACTGGATATGACGATATTTGACACCCTTAATCAACAAGGTTTATTGGATGCGGTGATGCCTGCACATGTTATTTATCCGGCTGTAGATAGTTTGCCTGCTGGATTTTCACCGGTCTGGGTTGACCAAATACTGCGCAAACGACTTGGCTTCAAAGGTGTGGTTTTCACCGATGATTTGTCTATGCAAGGGGCTGTGCAATTAGGCTCAATTGTAGAGCGAATTCAAGCTGCATTAGGTGCTGGCTGTGATATGACGCTGGTTTGTAACAGCCCAAAGGATGCGGCTAAAGCTCTCGATGGATTGCCAACTGACTACCAATCCACGGGAAGAGCAACAAGTATGCGCAAGGGATCGTTTTTTAATTTTGAACAATTACAAAAAACAGAAAAGTATCAAAAGGCGTTACGTACTTTAGGCGAATTTAGTGAAGCTTAATTATCCGGTTATTTGTATTGCTTTGGTAATTTCATCTGCGGTTTATGGTGGTTTGTTCCTATACATGCAGCAAACTCATCTTATTGCTGTTACGGCTTCTATTACGTTATTCATCGCTACGTTATGGGTATCCGAAGCCTTGCCTATTCCGGTTACCTCATTAATTCCATTTTTTGCTTTTCCCATGGCGGGGGTGATCACCCATAAAGAAGCAGCCTCAGCACTTGGCAGCCATGTCATTTTATTGTTGATGGGGGCTTTTATGTTATCCAAGTCCTTAGAGCGATCCAACGTTCACAGCCGCCTGGCACTTTATATGATAAGAATGACTGGTAGTCAGAGTCCACGGCGCTTAGTGTTAGGTTTTATGTTAACTGCCGCTATTTTGAGTATGTGGATTTCGAATACAGCGACAACCTTGATGTTACTGCCTATCGTTTTAGCAATTGTTCCCCACATAAAACAACAAAAAATTGTTGTTGCCTTACTGTTAGGGATTGCCTATTCAGCAAGCTTAGGTGGCGTTGGCACTCCCATTGGTACGCCACCAAATATTATTTTTATGAGTGTTTACTCAGAAGTCCAGGGACATGAAATTGATTTTTTACAGTGGATGAAGACGGGGGTTCCCGTTGTCATTATCGCGATTCCGTTGATGGCAATTTGGTTAACCCGCGGATTAAAAACCATGGATGATTGCCATTTACCTAAAGTGGGAAGCTGGCAAATAGCAGAAAAACGCGTGTTAATCGTGTTTTCGTTTGTGGCGTTGGCTTGGGTTTTAAGACCTTACTGGACAAGTTGGTTCAACATGCCATATGTCGGGGATAGCACCATTGCTCTGTTGGGCGTAGTATTAATGTTCCTCGTTCCCAATGGGAATCTTACTCAATATGGCAAAAAAGAAACGCTACTGGATTGGCCCACTGCAAATGATATTCCTTGGGGCATGTTATTGCTTTTTGCTGGAGGGATCTGCATTGCCAAAGCATTTACTGCTTCAGGTTTGAGTGAAGTCATGGGCGGTTGGCTAAATGGCTTATCTGCGCTTCCAGTACCGTTATTGGTTTTATCAATTTGCCTTTTTGTTACCTTTCTCACTGAGATAACATCCAACACAGCCACCGCTACTTTATTGATGCCAATTTTAGCTACTGCGGGCATTGCTGCTGGGGTCGATCCTGCTTTATTAATGATGCCGGCTGCTATGAGTGCAAGTTGTGCCTTTATGCTTCCGGTGGCTACAGCACCAAATGCCATAGTGTATGGAACCGGTAAATTTAGTATCAAAACCATGGCCAGAGAGGGATTCATGCTCAACATTATCGCCGCTGTGGTCATCACTGTTGTCAGTGTATTTACATTTTAAGAAAGTTAAAGGCCGAGCAAATAGCAATCTTCAAAAGAGCATGATTTATACAAGAGTCTGGGTTAGGAGACTTTTGTTTCTTCTACAATGTAGTGGTGATTAATCGCTCTGGCTAATACAAACAAGTAATCAGATAATCGATTTAAGTATTGCAAACAAGCTTCAGGAACAGGGTAGGTTGAAAGTAAACCGACCATGCGTCTTTCAGCTCTTCTTGCTACCGTGCGGCAAACGTGAGCTTGAGCTGCTATGGAATGTCCACCAGGCAAAATAAAGTGAGTTTGTGGCGCAAGCTTAGCTTGTAATTGGTCAATTGTAGTTTCAAGTTGGGTAACAGCGTTTTCCGTTAAGGCGGCATTTGCTGAAATAGCAAAACCGATTTGAAACAGATTTTTCTGAATATCCATTAATAACTCTGTTTGTTCGCTGATCACCGGGCAACGGCTATTACTGATTAATAACCCAATATTGGCATTAAGCTCATCTAAGGTTCCATAACACTCTAAAACCTCGTCATTTTTATCTAAGCGAACCACTTTATCAGCATAAATTTGGGTTTTACCCGTATCGCCAGACTTTGTATATATTTTCAATTTATTTGCTCTTTAGTTTTTTTGACCATCAAAGGTTGCGGGTAAATCATAACGTCTGATTTGGATAATCATGCCAAACAAGGGGTGATCAAAATAATGGACTTGATTACTGATCACTCGACGTAATTGCTTGAACGGGTAACTTTGCAATCGGTCTGGTTCTGGCAAAGATTGTTGTACTTGATTTGCCGCAACTTCTTCTCTTAAATAGGCTGGAGAGTCAAAAAGCGGTGCTCTAAAATCAAGATCACTGTCAATGTGCAAGTAGGGAGTACGTTGAATATAACGTAAAAATACTTTAACTGTGCCATCTAGCTCCCAAATATCGTCTTCTTGAAGGGAAGTATCACTGGTTAACATCTGATTTTCATCAACAACATCAATAGCCGGTAGAGAATATTCAAAATCATCATCATTCAGAGCTAACTTTATTTGTTCAATTAAATCCGTTTGCTGCTCTTGTAGTTCCGGCTGCTTGTCATTGAATTCAGAAGCAGAGATATTTCCGTTTTGGTTTTCCGAGAATGAATCTACTAGGCTGGTTAACTCAATACTGCTACTTTGCTCAGGTATTCGTTTTCCAGTTACTGCATCGAACTCTTTACCGTAATTTTTACCTGCAAATAAGTGAAGCGCTATGGCGTTATCTTGGCCGAAAACCGTTTGTTGTCGCCAGCCCATATGAAGTATGGTCGATAACCCTCTTTGACGATTAATGTCGCGGGCCAACTCATTTAACTCAAAGCTATCGGATGAAAGTAATTGGGTAGTATGTAACGACGGATCTTCAGTACGACTAATGACAGTGGGCACTTTTTCAATAAAGGGTTTGATGGGCTTTTCGTGCTCCATGCGACATAGAACGTTAGTCGGCACCTTGACCTCTTCTAATGGAAAATTAAGCTGCCAAATATCTAAATAAGCTATAGGTTCCGCGACATCGTCATTCTCAATGACTTCTGAATTGGCCAGGGTAAATTGCTTATCATCAAATGCCACATAATTCCCAAAGGTGTCCTTAAGAATAATGTCAGAGCCAATTTCTTTTGGTTCAGTGGATTCAGTGGATTCAGAAAAGCATAAAGGAAGCCCAACAAAAACCGATTCTAAATCGGGATATAAATAGTCATGTAGGTTTTCAAAACCAATAGGAGAGGGCTCCATTGCTATTTTGTTTGGAAACTTTTCGACAATAGAGGCAGGGTCTATATTACGTTTATAGACAATCACTTCGACGTCAAACCACCATTGTTTTTCTTGGCTGGTGGCAACAAAGCTAATAGACAAAAGCAGCCACGCTAAGATCGCCTTTGGAATAAAAGCCAGATTCAATCTAAAACATTTTTGAACACAGAACACAGTTAATTTACCTTTCATGCTGCTTTTACCTGACGGCTAAAATCATTCAGTAAGTTTTCGATAACGTCTATTCGGCTTTGCGCTGAATCATTGTTAATCACCACTTTTAATTTATCTGGACCTTCTAATTTAAACTTATTAGGTTTAGTTTGGATCATGCGAATAATATATCCCGGTTCAATTTTTGTGGAGTCTGAAAACTCAATGACTGCGCCTTTAATTGTCGCATCTATTTTGTTAATGCCAACGGATTTCGCTAAGAGTTTTAATTCTGCAACTCTCACTAAGTTCTTAGCTGCGTCTGGCAATAATCCGAAACGATCAATTAATTCTATTTGAAATTCTTTTATTGCAGTTAAATTTGAACATCCCGCCAGCTTTTTATACAAGGACAAACGCGTATTTACATCGCCAATATAATCCTCTGGCAATAGTGCTGGAATGCGCAATTCAATTTCTGTTTGAGCAGATAATGCATCATCTAATGAAGGTTCTTTGCCAGCTTTGAGAGCCTCTACTGCTTGCTCTAACATATCCATATATAACGAGAAACCGACGGTGGCGATTTGTCCAGATTGGTCATCACCTAATAGCTCGCCGGCACCGCGTATTTCCAAATCGTGAGTAGCTAGCGCAAATCCAGCGCCCAAATCTTCCAAGTTGGCAATGGCATCCAAGCGTTTCTGGGCATCCTTTGTCATCCGCTTTGGTGGCGGAGTCAGTAGATAGGCATAAGCTTGGTGATGGGAGCGTCCCACACGCCCTCGTAATTGGTGTAGTTGGGCAAGACCTAAATGATCTGCTCTATCCATTATTATGGTATTTGCCGATGGCACGTCTATACCGGTTTCAATAATTGTTGTGCACACCAATACATTAAATCGCTGGTGGTAGAAGTCACTCATCACGCGCTCAAGCTCGCGTTCTCGCATTTGTCCATGACCAACAGCGATACGTGCCTCGGGCACTATCTCAGCTATTTCGGCTGCGGTTTTTTCAATGCTATCTACTTCGTTGTGAAGGAAATATACCTGACCACCACGTAAAATTTCACGCATGATTGCTTCTCGCAGCAGTTCTTTGCTGCGTTGATGGACAAAGGTTTTAATCGCTAAGCGCTTGGCTGGTGCGGTGGCAATGATCGATAAATCTCGCATTCCACTGAGGGCCATATTCAATGTTCTGGGTATGGGCGTTGCCGTGAGGGTTAAAATATCCACATCGGAACGCAAGGCTTTAAACTTCTCTTTTTGACGTACCCCAAATCGATGTTCTTCATCAATAATGACTAAACCTAAATCATTGAACTTCAAGTCATCTTGTAACAACTTATGGGTACCAACAATGATATCTACCTTGCCGTTACCGATACCTTCAATGACTTGTTTTTGCTCTTTTCCGGTAACAAATCGTGAAAGTACCTCTATACGAAAAGGACAATTAGCAAATCGATCTTTGAAGTTCTCAAAATGTTGCTGGGCTAGCAAAGTGGTAGGTACGAGGATAGCAACTTGTTTGCCTTGATTGGCAGCTAAGAAGGCTGCACGCATAGCCACTTCCGTTTTACCAAAACCAACATCACCACAAACAAGTCTGTCCATCGCATTCGGACTGCCCATATCTTGGATCACAGCATTAATGGCTTGCAATTGATCATCGGTTTCTTCAAAAGGAAAGCTATCTGCAAAAGCTTGATATTCTGGCCAGTCAATTTTATATGCAAACCCGGGTTTAGCGGCCCTTTTGGCATATACATCCAATAATTGCGCCGCTACATCACGGACCTTTTCAGCTGCTTTTTGGCGTGCTTTGCTCCAAGCATCAGAGCCTAGGTTATGCAAAGGAGCATGATCCAAATCGCCGCCACTGTATCGACTGATTAAATGCAATGATGCGACAGGGACGTAGAGTTTCGCTTCTTTAGCGTATTCGATGGTGAGGTACTCAGTGGTTAACCCGCCTGCATCTAGGGTTTGCAATCCTAAAAATCGTCCTACACCATGTTCTAAATGCACTACTGGCTGACCTTGTGTAAGTTCAGCAAGGTTACGAATAATGGCACTTTCATCGGTAGCTTGACGCTTTTCACGTAAGCGACGTTGACTTACTTTATGCCCCAATAATTGGGTTTCAGTGATAAATGCAAGTTCACCGTCTTTTTCCAACAACTGGAAACTGTTTTCTGCCAATCCAATGGCAATACCAATAGGTTCGTGACTGGCTAAGAATGCATGAATATCTTCAAAAGCTTTAACTTGAATTTGCGCTTTATGGAGAATCTCTAACAGGCTTTCTCGTCGTCCTTGTGATTCTGCACAAAATAGGATTTTTTGACCTTTTTTCTGCCAGTTTTTTACAGATTCTTTGAGACTAGTCCAAGGTACTTTATTTTGATGCTTAATGGCTATTTCACCAATATCATCAGTGGCTAAATTAATTCTTCCTGCTTTTTCCTCTACCTTTTGGTTCGTTAGGTTGATTCTTGGCCATTGTTTGAAACCCGCAAAAAGCTCTTCGTAGCGTTGAAAAATTTGTTGCGGCGCTAACAAAGGACGATCGGGGTTATAACGATGTTGCTCATAACGTTCGTTTAAGTCTGCCCAATAAAAATCACATGCCGACGATAAATCACCATAGGTCATGAGTAACGTGTTCGGGTGCAGATAATCGAATAAGGTAGCAGTGTCATCGAAAAATAAGGGTAAATAGTATTCTATCCCCCCAGGCATAATGCCTTTGCCCACTTGATAATAAACTGAGTTTTTGCTGTTTTCGGTGTCGAAGGTGTCTAAATAGTTTTCACGAAAACGCTTTATGGCCTCTTTATCTGTTGGAAACTCTCTGGCTGGTAATAGGTTAATGCCATCGACTTTATCGCCGGAACGCTGATTGTCAGGATCAAAGTGACGAATTGAATCAACTTCATCGTCAAACATATCTATTCGAAATGGTTGATTGCTACCCATGGGAAACAGGTCAATAATGCTGCCGCGAATACTAAATTCACCATGGCCCATCACTTGATTCACATGTTGATAGCCTGACTTGTTTAAATTGAGTCTGAACTCATCGATATCCAAGGTTTGACCGGTTTTTAAAATCAACAAGTAACGACCTAAGAAATCCACAGGTGGCATTCGCAGTAACAAGGTGTTTACTGGCACTATAAATATGCAGCGTTTATTCTGGGTCAGTTCAAATAAGGTTTCTAAGCGTTGAGAAATAATATCTTGATGGGGGGAGAAGTTGTCGTAAGGTAAGGTTTCCCAATCCGGCATTAATTTAACTTCTAACTCATCATCTCCGGCACCGGCAAGGAAAAAATGCAATTCTTTTTCGAGTTTTAACGCAGTCGGGGTGTCTGCCGTAACCAACAGAGTAGAGCCAGGATTGCGTTTAGCTCCATTGGCAATGGCCAACGATAAACTACTGCCATGCATATTGCCCCATTGAACAACATTGCCAGATTTTTTGGGTAACTCAGGGGTAAAAATACTTGTTATCATTAATTTGAATCATTGTTTTGTTGTTTCGAACGAGCGCGAAGTTGAAGTGTCTGCAAATGCAAGCTTGCTCTAACTAGAAGCTCTTGGTCTTCTTCGCGGATACGACTGAAAAGTAGATAAATATGGTAATCGTCATCAACAGGTTCCGATTTAATCACCTCGGAGTAACAATAAACTGCCGCTGACTCTTCGGTTAAAAAGACTTTAAGCTCAACAATAGTGCCTTCTTCTAAAGGCGCATCCCGTTTTAAAATAATACCTCCACCGCCAAATTCTACTGACATATAACGATGTTGTGGATCATCCTGTTGCTGCAATATGTAAGACATCATCAAATCTATTTTCTTGTTTTGATGATTGAGGAAATCGGTGAGATCTTTAGCGTGTTCGCTAAGATTACGTAACGGTCTTATGGCTTGTGAGTCAACATTCGACACCTCAGCTGCTATTTTAAATGCATAAGGCATTTGACCCACTAAGTCTTCTAAATTGGGAAGTTGAAAATCATCACTAACAGGGGTCATATTCACACTGAGCTGATGTTTTATGGTAAAAAACTCATGAAACTGAGCCATTTTTTGTTCCAAACTAAGTGGATCCATGTATTCCCCATTTGATTCGATTTTAACGTCTTTGTTTTTTCTAACTTTAGTTATCTGTAAGTTAATTTCAATTTAACCCACATAGTCTTTGTAAGCCTTTGATTATAGTTTACCAAAGCGACGTTATTTTGTTTCTTGTTTAGCTGATCTCAAACACGTATTATGCCAGTTTATCGTCCACAATGAACAGCCTAAGGCTAATTATTGTGTTCAATATTTTGGTTTAATTGAATCCCCAAAAGGCTAGATACCCAAATATGTCTTATCCCGTTTCCACTTTTATCGGCTTTAGATACGCAAGAGCCAGTAAAAGTAGTCATTTTATTGCCTTCATTAATTTATTTTCAGTGGTAGGTATCGCTTTAGGGCTTATTGCACTGATCACGGTTTCATCGGTAATGAACGGTTTTGAACTGCAATTGAAAAATCGCATGTTAGGTATTACTCCGCACATAGTTGCAGATACCCGTGACTCTGCCCCGGATAAAATTGCGCAGTTGGCGGAAATCGAAGGCGTTGATGGCGTTTCGCCGATTATTGAAAGTGAAGGTATAGTGCAATCTCGCCGTGGTATCCAAGGGGTGCAATTACATGGTGTAGATCCAGAATATATGCAACAACATTCCATAGTTGCTCAAAATATGATTTTTGGGCAGTTTAGCCAATTAAAATCTGGCCAATACAATATCGTTATGGGACGAGCCTTAGCGAGTAAACTGAGTATTCGACCTGGTGATCAAGTACGCATTATATCTGCAGGTGCAAGCTCTTATTCTCCCATGGGCAGAATGCCTAGTCAGCGTCTATTTACTGTAGTTGGGTTATTCGATTTAGCCTCTCAACTAGACGACAAAGTGGTGTACATCGATATTCAAGATAATGCCAAACTATTGCGTAAATCAGCGGATAAGTTGCAGCAAACTCGTTTATTTTTAGAAGATGCGTTTCAGTATCGACGTGTTGAGCAGCAAATCGATTTACCCACAGTCGATTGGCGAGTGCGTCAAGGCCCCTTATTTGACGCCGTTAAAATGGAAAAAAACATGATGTCATTGATGTTGTTGCTGATCATTGCCGTTGCTGCATTTAACATCGTATCGGCCTTAGTGATGGTGGTAACTGAGAAGCAAGGTGACATCGCTATTTTGCGCACTCAAGGAATGCGTGGTAGCAGTATCATTGTTATCTTTTTAATCAATGGTTTATACAATGGAATTAAAGGGACCGTGATTGGGCTGATATTGGGGATATTGCTGGTAACACAGTTAAATACAATTTTAGAAGTCTTCGGCATGCCTATCGCTGTTGGAGATGGACAAGGGTTACCCGTTGATATTCGTTGGCAGCAAATTCTCTCTTTAGTCACGCTTTCCATTGGATTATGCTTTATTGCCACCCTTTACCCTGCGTATAAAGCGTTAAAAGTACAACCTGCTGAAGCACTAAAATACGAATAGGGATAAATTGACTGGGATTTCTCAACACTTTATCAAATGCTTTCGCTATAATTGTCAACATATAGAAAAATCATACTCAAAAAAGAACAGGTTTTTGTAAAAAACACTTTTGGGTCTTTGTAAATTAAGGTTAATTAATGCAAAAAACGTATATTACTGCACAAAAATTGTTGGAAGATTCTTTTCGTTTAGCGGCAAAGGTTTATCAAGACGGATTTCGTCCGCAATTTATTGTAGGTATTTGGCGTGGGGGAGCACCCATTGGTATCGCAGTACAAGAATATTTTGATTACAAAAAAGTAGAAACAGATCATATTGCTGTTCGTACTTCGTCGTATTATGGGATAGATAAACAGTCTAAAGAAATTAAAGTGCATGGCCTTCATTATTTAATTGAAAATGCCAACGCTAAAGATGGATTACTGATTGTTGATGATGTATTTGATTCAGGGCGTAGCGTAAATGCATTGATTGAACAAATCAAAAAGCTTTCTAGATTGAACATGCCTGAAGATATACGGGTAGCTTGCCCATATTACAAACCACAGAATAACAAAACTCAAATGGTACCTGATTACTTCATCCACGAAAGTGATGAGTGGTTGGTTTTCCCCCATGAAATTTCTGGTTTAACACCTGATGAAATCATTGAAGGAAAAACCGATTTGAAAAATGTTCATGATATTTTGTTCGACAAATAAGTCGAAAATGTGATGACAAAAGGGCGGAAATATCCGCCCTTTTTTATGCACGAAAGTTACTTTCCGTGTAAGTAATATTTATCGTAAAAAGTGTACACCCAGGTTGGTTTGTAGATGACCAATATGGTCATCGTCCAACCGTTAAGCATACCTTCAGACATAAGTAACAACGGAATTAATAACAAATACGAATCATAAATGGTGTCTGCATCATAAATACCATCCACATAATAATAACCTGACATCAGCAGCATTTTTACTGCGATCATTGCTGCACCGGCAAAAAATGAACAGACAAACACATACACAAAAAAGTGTCTGGGTAGCTTGTGAAAGGAAAAGTTATAAATTAAATAACTGATCACTATGGGAATGCTGATCCCCAAAACACCATTTACGCCAAACATTTGCCAACTATCGTAGCCGGCAACTGTGGACACAATTAGGGTGCAAAATCCTGCTAAAAGCGCCCAACGTAAGCCTAATAGCAGAGTCATTGCGGTTAGCCACAAAAAGTGCACATCCAATCCAGGTTCAACACCCACACGGAAAAGCCATAATCCAAATACTGACACTGACGAGCCAAGTACTAAATGTTGCAGCTTTTTATTTTGCTTAAATTGAGCAAATGAAACTCGTGTTAATACAAACACCACGCCGATTAAATAGATCAGCCAAGCCGCACTTTGAAGATAGGTTAAGTCAAACATTTAAAACTCGTAAGTTGCCCAAATTGGGGCGTGATCTGAAGGTTTCTCAATTCCTCTAAGCTCATAATCAATACCAGCTTCTTTGAGGTTCTCATGAAGTTTAGCGGTGGCTAAAATTAGATCTATGCGCAATCCTCGATTATCAACAAACCCTTTAGAGCGATAATCAAACCAGCTATATTGTTCGCCACCCGCCGGGTTTAATGTTCTAAACCCATCTTCAAATCCCCAATCAAAGAGGGTGTTTAGCCATTCGCGTTCCTCTGGTAAGAAGCTACATTTTTTTGTTCTTAACCAGCGTTTACGGTTTTCTTCCCCTATGCCAATATCTAAATCTGTATGGGAAATATTGACGTCGCCCATGACAATGACATTTTCATCAGGGCTGTGATTGCCATTCAAATACCCCATTAAATCTTTATAAAACTTACGTTTGGCTGGATATTTAGTTTCGTGGGTTTGGTTTTCTCCTTGGGGGAAATAACCATTTAATACTCTAACATTTTCGCCGTTCGGCAGCGGATAAGTCACCATAATCATGCGTCGCTGAGCATCTTCGTCATCAGTAGGAAAACCATATTGTACGTCTATGGGTTTTTCTTTACACAGCATTGCTACGCCGTAATGGCCTTTTTGCCCATGGAAATAAACATGGTAGCCCATGGCTGCCACATCAGCTACAGGAAATTGATCATTATGCACTTTGATTTCTTGCAGTCCGATAACATCGGGTTGATGTTTTTCAATGAGTGCTTGCAATTGATGCAATCTGGCTCGAATACCGTTTATATTAAAGGAAATAAATTTCATGTTTTTACCATCGACTAAATTTTGCCGGTGATTCTAGCAAACAAAGCTACTCAGTTGAAAATAAAGATAATCGTTCGTTTCATTAAAGGGGTTATTAGTGTTTGCTGGAATTGGTTTAAACGCGCTAACATAACTTCTGATAAACATAAAAAAGATGTGAGCGAAAATGGAAAAGGGTGTTGAGTGTTACATTTAATTCAGTCAAATAAAATGGAAGTATTACAGGCTGATTTGTTAGACAAATTATCACTACAGCCATCGCAAACATCATCTCAACAGAACTCTGATTATAAAAATCTGAACGCGCTGCTGATCCCTGAAACCATCATTGTGCAAAGCCCAGGTATGGCGCAATGGATTAAAATTGCCATTGCCGAAAATTTAGGTGTGGCTGCCAACATCGATTTTCCACTGCCATCAAGCTATATCTGGCAGCAATACAAATACTTTTTTGATGATTTACCGGAAACCTCCGCGTTCACGAAACCCAATATGGTTTGGAAGTTGATGAGTATTCTTGAGGACTATTTAGATTCTCCAGAATTTATTGAAATTAACCTTTATCTCAAAGGAGACAGAGGCTTAAAGTTCTATCAACTGTGTCAAAAAATCGCAGACGTTTATGACCAATATCAGGTGTACCGTCCAGAGTGGATCAATCTGTGGGAAACCGGTGAAAACAGCGTTGATGGAAAGATGCTCACGTCACACCTTTGGCAACCCATTCTTTGGCGCGCACTGGTGGCGCAAACCAGTAAGTTAGGCGAATCAGTCTATCATCGTGCGAATCTGCATGCGCAGTTGCTTCAGCGCATAGAGCAAAGAGAGCCAGCAGGCGAGCAGAAGCCCCTTTATGTGTTTGGCATTTCTACCTTGCCTCAACAACAGTTAGACGTATTTCAAGCCTTGGCCAAACATCGTGATGTGTATTTATTTTGGTGCAATCCTAGTCAGCATTTCTGGGCCGATATTGTAGATGAAAATACCTTGAGTCGTCACAAATTAAAAGAAGGTGACACTCACTCCCAGCGCAGTGCTTTGTTTGATGTGGGGAACCCTCTATTGGCGAGTTGGGGAAAACCAGGGCGTGATTATTTAGAAATGTTATTGGCTAGTAGCGCAGAGTCCAGTGATATATTTGTGGAAGTACAGCCAAATACATTGTTGGATTGGTTACAGCATGAAATCTATGAATTAACCATGCGTGATACCCAGCCGCCATTGCGTGCTGATGAACTGTTAAGTAATGGTGTTGAATACCCCAAAATTGAGATATCTAAAAGTGACAACTCGGTTCAAATTCATAGTTGTCATTCTAAGGTCAGAGAACTGGAAGTCTTGCATGACCATTTGCTTAATCATTTTTCGCAAGATGCTGAGTTAAAACCATCAGATATAGTGGTGATGATGCCGGATGTAGCGGCTTACGCACCATACATCGATGGTGTTTTTGGAAGTGCCGAGTCCGAGCTTTTTATTCCCTATGGTATTTCAGATCGCAATGCCGCCCAAGAATCGCATATTATCGAAAGTTTTATCAACTTACTGAGCTTGCACCAGAGTCGCATAAGCTTATCTGAAATATTGGTGTTTTTAGAGATCCCAGCCATTCAAACGTGCTTTGATATTTCAGCAAATGAATATGAAGATATTCGTGACTGGTTAATTGAAGTTGGTTTTCGCTGGGGATTAAGTGGCGAAGATAAAACTCGTTGGTCAGTGCCTCAAGAACCACAAAATACCTTGATTTTTGCCCTTGAGCGGTTGTTATCTGGGTACGCACTCAGTGGCGACTTTTTATTTGCTGGAAGCGATCCTGATAGCGCTTCAATTGCGCCATATAAAGATATCGAAGGCCAACGGGCAATTGCCTTAGGCAAGTTATACCGATTTGCTTTGTTACTGCAAGATGTACTCAGGTTTTGTTTAAGCACAGATACCCTAGATAATAAAGTGCAACAAAGCTTGGGTTTTATCGACCTGTTTTATGCCATTGATGAAAATGAGCAAGTGTATGTAAATCAATTGCGTCAGGCATTGGAAAGTATTCAAATTCACGTTACACAATTTAACCAACCCGTGTGTCAGGATGTGTTTGTGGCGGAATTAAGCCAGCGCCTGCAAGATAAAGGAGTAGGGCAGCGCTTCTTAGCGGGGAAAGTTAATTTCTGTACGTTAATGCCGATGCGCAGTATTCCGTTTAAGTTGGTTTGTCTGCTGGGAATGAACGATCAGGATTATCCTCGACAATCTGTTCCAATCGGCTTTGATTTAATGCGAGAAACCCAGACTCGCAAGGGCGATCGTTCGAGACGAATGGATGATCGGTATTTGTTTTTGGAAGCCATTTTATCTGCACGTAATGAGTTATACGTAAGCTTTTTAGGCAATAGTAGCCGCGATAACTCAGAGCGTAATCCCTCGATTTTGGTTACCGAGCTAGTAGATTATTGCCAACAGGTATTTTGTGTCGAAGGCACCTTAACCTTGCCGGTTGAACAAACCCAACAACAACTCAACAGTCACCTATTGGAAAACCACGGTTTACAGCCATTTTCCCAACAATACTTCGATAAAAGCAATACTTTGCAAAGTTATCAATCGATTTGGTTGAATGTATTAAATGCAAAAATGTCCGAAACCCAAAGTGGCGAATTTTTTAATCACAGCTTACCGAGTCAATTGGAAGATAATGGTTTAGTGGTTGAGCTAAATGACTTAATTGGCTTTTTCCAAAACCCACCTAAATACTTTTTCCGTCAACGCTGGCGCACCACGTTATCGCTGTATTTTAATGAGTTGGTGGATGAAGAACCCTTTGAGATTGACTCTTTAACGCGGTTTCAATTAAATGCATCCTTGTTAGAGGCGATGTTAAAACTGGAAATGGATGAAGAAGCCTTTCAAAAACAGTTTTATGAAGATTATTTGGCACAAGGTAAGTTGCCCACAGGTGCAGCTGGTCCGTTGAGTTTCCAGCAAATATGGCAGGCTTCTGAAAATCTCCGTAATCAATTAATTGATAATGTGAAAGCTAAAAAAGCCAGCTTAGTGGAGGTTGATTTACTACTCTCAAATGGCGCTATTCAAGGCTGGCTAAAACAGGTTTATGGCACCGATTTAGTATTATATCGAGCTGGCAAAATACGCGGTAAAGATGTTATTGAACTTTGGTTGAAATGGTTATGTTATTGCGCATCTTCTGAACGTAATAGTGGCGTAGCTCGCTACTTAAATATGGAAAAACCATTTGAATTATCAGTCGTGCCGCAAGTTCAAGCATTAGAGTTGTTATCTACCTTGTTAAGTGTTTATACCGAGGGGTTGAATAAACCTCCGATGTTTTTCGCCAATAGCGCAAAAAAATGGGTAGAAACCCAGGATATAGATAAAACCTTAACAGAGTTTAATGGTTCTAATTTTAATACCGGTGAAGGTCAAGAGACCAATATTCATCGTGTATGTCCCGACTTATCGCTTAACTTTAGTGAGTTTAAACATCTGAGCGAAATGATTTTTGCGCCGATTCTTGATTACAAGGTATCTAAATGAATCCTCTTGATACTTATTCCTATCCACTTTTGGGCGCGTCGCTGATTGAGGCGAGTGCTGGCACTGGTAAAACTTATACCATTGTGAATTTGTATTTACGCTTGTTACTCGGGCATCAAAGTGAGGGATTAAACCTATCACATTCCGACCAGCGATTAGGCTTGGGGGTTGAGCAAATTTTAGTGGTGACCTTTACCAATGCTGCCACAGCCGAATTAAAACAACGTATTGGTCGACGATTACAAACTGCCTATTTGGATTTTTATCGAGGTAGTAGTAGTGATGGTTTTATTCAAAAATTAATCGACGATACCGATGATATTGAATTGGCCTGTGAGACCTTGTTACTCGCTTCTCGGCAAATGGATGAAGCGGCAATTTTTACCATTCATGGCTTTAGTCAACGGATGTTGTCTGAACACGCCTTCGCCAGCGGCAGTGTGTTTGATGAGCAATTAGAATTAGATCAATCAACTTGGATACAACAAGCCGTAGAAGATTATTGGCGCAGTACTATTGTTCCGCTGCCCACAGCTATGGTTCAGTATATTCGCAGTATTTGGTCTGGCCCAGAGAGTCTAATCAAGTCATTAAAAGGCATTTTGGAGCGGGAGTTTTCCCCTACAAAAAAAGTGACGATTGCAGAGGCTAAAGAACTACTTGAGCAACTCATCAACAGCACTAATAGTTTAAAAAGTTGGTGGTTGACGGAAAATGTGTCAGCCCAATTACAGCAAGCTAAACTTAAGGGAAATACAAAGCTTGGCAAAAAAGCTATCTATCAGAGCATGGATAGTTTTTGTCAAAGTGATTCAGTTGTTTGCCCCTTTGATAACGGTTGGGTCGACTTTTTCCCTGAAAAGGTCGCAAAAGCCCGTTCTAAAACCAGCCCGGAGTTAACCGGCTTAGACTTCGAACGTTTTGAACTAATCGAAAGGCTACGGCAAAATTTTGTAACCACACTGACTAATGGCGTTTTAAACAGTGCGTTAATTCAAGTTCGAAAAAACTTAGAAGCCTTTAAAGCCCGCACCAGTAAATTATCCCCCAATGACTTGTTAACCCGTTTAAATGATGGTTTGTTGGGAGAAAACGGTGAAACCCTAGCCGATCTTATTCGCACGCAGTTTCCCGCAGCCATGATTGATGAGTTTCAAGATACCGACCATTGTCAGTTGAGTGTTTTTAGCCAAGTTTATCCTCTGCATAACAATCACCAATTGTCATATTCGTTAATTATGATTGGCGATCCAAAACAGGCAATTTACGGGTTTCGCGGTGCCGATATTTATACCTATATTCAAGCTAAGCAGCAAATTGATAACGAAAAACAGTTTACCTTGGGGACCAATTGGCGTTCTCAGCAAGCCTTAGTTGATGCAGTAAACCAATTATTTGCTAACAGTGAACAGGGCTTCTTATTTGATCAAGCCATTCCATTTTTACCAGTAGAAGCTGCTTCTGGTGCTACTCAATTAACGAGCCCAGAAAAGCGCTACGCTAGTTTAACCTTTTGTCATCTGCAAGGTGGCAAAGAGGTAATGAGTAACAAAGATGCTAAAACTGATTTGGCAGGGCATACCGCTAATATCATTGTTGATTTGCTGCAACATGGCCATTTGATAAAACATGAGCAGCAAAAAAACAAGGTAAGCGCTGGCGAGTGTTGTGTTTTGGTAAAAGATCGCAATGAAGCGAACTTAGTTAAACAAGCATTGACAATGCGGGGTGTCGATAGCGTATTTTTGGTTCGTCACAGTGTTTATGCCACCGAAACCGCCATGGATTTATATCGTCTTCTAGATGCTCTAGTCAATCCAGCAGATGAACGACGCATCAAAGCCGCGTTAACCAGTGAGCTCATGTGTTTTAGTAGCGTGGAGTTAGATCAGTTATTTACTGACGAATCGGCGTGGCAACTCATCGTAGAGCTATTTGTTGGATGGCAGCTTAAGTGGCAACGTTTTGGCATTATGATGGCGTTGAATCAGGTTATGCAGCATTTTAATGTATTCACTGGCTTAATGACCCATTTCAGCGACGGCATGCGGCGCTTAACCGACCTTCGTCATTTGGTGGAAATGTTGCAGCAGCAAAGCGCGATCACCCCAGGTGACAACCAATTGTTATATTGGTTAGGGCAACAAATACAGCAACCGGATCATAATAATGAGTCCCATCAATTGCGCTTAGAAACGGATGGTAATTTGGTACAGATCATTACTATCCATGCTTCCAAAGGGCTAGAGTTTCCGTTTGTTTTTGTGCCTTTTGGTTGTTCATTTAGACTGGCATCCGAGGCGCTATTTCATGATCAAAATTTGCATTTGACCATGGACTTTGAAAATACCACTGAAAATTTAGAAAAAGCTGATTTTGAGCGCTTAGCAGAAGATACTCGGTTGTTATATGTGGCGCTCACCCGCGCTGTGTACAATTGTTTTGTTGGTTTGTGGAATCCAACTTTAGGCAAAAGCCAGTCTCGTTCCGGTTTATTTCATTCTGCTTTAGGTAAGTTATTACATATAGACGGCAGTGAACCTACCAACAGCTTTATGGCGCAGCAAATTCAAAGTCTGCAACATTGTGCAGATATCGACTACCAAGAAGTGTTTGGTGATCCTGAAGTGCTGGAATACCGACCTGAAACGTTAAACAACGAGGCAACCTTATCAGTTAATCAACTTGAAACATCCATTGATGGCAACTGGCGGATCACCAGTTATTCGGCCATTGCCCGCAACCAGTTCCATGTTGAACATGAGCAACCGGGCACCGATGAGAGTGAGGGCGTAAGTGCTGTTGATTCTAGTATGCTAACTGAAGAGATAGACGATGAAGTCGATGCCTTGCAAGCTGATTTAAATCGGTTTGAGTTTACTCGCGGCGCACAAGCCGGTTCTTTTCTCCACGGCGTGTTGGAAAATATCGACTTTCAACAACCCAGCCAACTTTCCCAAGTGATAGAACAGCAGGGCAGTTGGTTCGGAATTGATACTAAGTGGAATGAAACAGTGGAAACTTGGCTGACAGAGGTATTAAACACTCGCATTGATCTTCCTAACACGGGAGACGCAAATTCAGCGTTTAGTTTAGCATCATTGTCTAAGGAGCAAGTTTGTCCTGAAATGGAGTTTCATTTACCCCTTAAATCAGTGCAAGCTGAGCCATTCAATCAATTGATCAATAACGTATTTAAAACCAGTAAGCGGCAATATCAATTTTCCCAATTGCACGGCATGTTAAAGGGCTATATCGATTTAACTTTTTGCGTTGATGGGCGTTTTTATGTTGCCGACTATAAATCCAATTATTTAGGCGCAGACTATAGCGACTATGCGGAAGAAAAAATGCAAAAAGCCATGGTTGAACATGATTACCATTTGCAGTCTTTATTATATGTTTTAGCCCTGCATCGGTTTCTTAAGAGTAAGTTATCGGGTTATGACTATGACCAGCACGTTGGCGGCGCGTATTATTGGTTTTTGCGGGGCATGTCTGAGCATCATAGTGGTAGTGGAATTTACTTTTATAAACCAGATAAAAGCATCATCGAATCCCTTGATGCACTATTTCAAGGGAAGCCGGCAGCCGTGATAGCTCCCCAGCAAAGCAGTCATCAGGAGCAGATGGATTTATGGTAAATAGTTTACTTAATAGCCACTTTTTTGAGCGCTGTGAAGCACCGATCAGTGCTCTTGGCCTGTCAAATTTAGACAGTGCCTTTGCACACTTTATTTATCAGCAGGAACCCCACGAAAATGACAAGGTAGCTTTGCTGGCAGGTTTGGTGAGTCAACGTTTGAGTCAGCAGCACAGTTGTTTAAACTTAGATGAGCTTTCTTATAAACAACTTAAATTACTCGGTTTTTCGAGTATTAATGATCTTATCGATGTCCTTCATGGCAGTTATTGTATTTCGTCAACGGTGGCTGAAGATCCACAAAAACCTTTAATATTTACGCAAAATGCGATTTATTTGCAGCGATATTACCAGTATGAATTAGCCTTAACCCAAATTATTCAACAAAAGTTAGCTGTCGAAACCGACGTGTCTGTTGAAACTGCTAGGCCGATTATTGATGAGTTATTTCCTGGCTCTGCTGAACAAGGGGAAATAGATTGGCAAAAAGTGGCAGTAGGTATTGCCGCCACCCGCAATTTTAGTCTGATCACCGGCGGACCAGGTACCGGTAAAACCACCACAGTGGCGAAACTATTAGCCTTGTTATTTGCACTACAACAGGCACAAGGCAAAGAGTTGAAAGTTCAATTAGTAGCGCCAACGGGGAAAGCGGCCGCGCGCTTGACTGAATCCATTGTTTCAGCCCGAGAAACATTACCCGAAAAGTATAAAGCTGGATTAAATCTGCAAACCAGTACCATTCATCGGCTGTTGGGAACCCAGACGGGCAAAATTGAATTTAAGCACAATGGCGAAAATCCATTGCACATGGATGCACTGATTGTTGATGAAGCGTCAATGGTGGATTTACCGTTGATGTATAGACTACTGAGCGCGGTACCAATAAAAACAAAAGTGGTATTATTAGGAGATCACAATCAACTTTCCTCGGTTGAGACCGGCAGTGTGTTATCGGATATTTGTCACGCAGCATTATTAGGCAAGCCAAACCCTGAATACTCAGCTCAAACTGGACTTCAGATTAGTCAGATGTGCGCGCAACATATTCCCCAACGAGAGGAAAGTATAGTCACCAGTCCAATTGCGGACTGCTTAGTGAAGTTACAAAAAAGTCATCGATTCTCATCCGATAGTGGGATTGGTTTGTTGGCAAAGAAAACCATTCAAGGTGATACAAATTCAGTATTAGAGATCCTTACCGATAAGCAACAAACCAGTTTAACCTGGCACCAAGAGGGCAAAATACAGGTATTTGCCCGTCAGTATGCAAGCCAATTAAGCGCTTATTTTTCGTCGGTCAAACAAGGAGATTTAGAACAGGGTTTTAAACATCTATTAAATCAGCAAATATTATGCGCCCATAAAACAGGAGAGTGGGGCGTGGATAATATTAATTATCAAATCACCCTAGAGTTAGACCGCCAAGGTTTTATATCAAAAGATGAAAAAGATTATGTAGGCCGACCTATCATGTTAACCCGTAATGATCATAACTTAGGGTTGTTTAATGGTGATGTGGGAATTGTGATGCCAGATCCTGAAAACCTAAGTTTAAAAAAAGCCTGGTTTAAAACGGCAGAAGGGGGCTACAAAGGGGTTTTACTCAGCCGCTTACCAGAACATCAACCTGTGTATGCGATGACTATTCATAAGAGCCAAGGTTCGGAATTCAAAGAGGTTTACCTTTGTTTGCCAGATGTGAGATTAAATCCTGGTGCCAAAGGCTTAAGTCGAGAGTTATTTTATACGGGACTCACCCGAGCTCGGCAAACCTTTGTGTTATACAGTCAAAAAGAAAGCCTGCAAGGGTGCATTGATAATCTGTGTTTGCGCAGCAGTGGCTTAGCACAAAGGTTATCTAACTAGCCAGCGCCTCCTATATCTTGGCAGGAGGCACTACCCACAAAGGGTTAGGATTGGCTAATTGTGTGTTAATTTGTGCTTGATAAGTATCCCTTAACGCCTGCATGGCATCTAGCTGGTTTTGAAACTCCGAAACATTTCTAACGTCATCAAAAATAGGATCGATAAAGGTCATAACGTAACCTAAAGATATCATTCGCTCTAGCATTGCATAGCTTTGTTGGCGGTTGCCCATTAAGGTGTTAAATAAGACACGTTGCTTAAGTTCATTGACGTTGTTTACCTGTTTAAGGGGCTTGTCTCTCAAGTACTTTTTTAACATGCTTAGCAGTTGTTCATTGTTTACGCCTAAGGCTTGTCGAGTGTGCGCCAGAGCAATTATATAGTCTGCACTGGCTGCACTTTCAATAGGCCTGTCGAGGAATTTGTACGCTTCAATATAGGCGTTAACAATCTGATTGGTTTTCTCATAGTCCCGTAAATAATATAAAAACCATGCAACATCTGTCATATCTTTTACGTTAGGGAGTTGCTTGCTTACTACTGCTAAATTATTTGTGTAAATGCCATGCCAAACTTGGCTAGTAGGGCTGTCATTATACCAAAGTGCATGCTGGTATAAACCAACCAAATTATACAATCTTGCTAGGTTTCGTTTGATACTGGTACTTTGTTGATTCAGAGCATAGGCATTTTGTAACATCCTATGTGATTCGGAATAATCTCCATTTTTAAATGCAATATCGGCTAAAACACTGTAGCCAAAGGGTTGGGTAGGGTGCAGTCGCACTAAATCGTCACCTATGATTTTGGCATTTACTTTATCGTCTAGGGACAAATAAATACGAGCAAGGTTACTTAAAATACTGCTAGAAAGGGGATCTAGTAATCTGGCCTTTTTATACTGTTCAATGGCCTCTTGTAACTTCAATTGTTCCCATAAAATCCCCCCTAACAGAAAATAGGCATTGGCATAATTATGATTGGCTTCAATGGCCAAGTTAGCATAATGCTGGGCTTGTTTAATGGACGCTGCTGTATTCTTATCTTTGGCAAGGTATGCGGCGCTTGAGAGCACTTCTGCTGAGTTGGGGGCTAATTCAAGTGCTCTGACTACCAAAGGAGTCGCTTTTTCTTGGGAGGTTTGTTTATCTAAACCTGCATAACCTTCCATCAGCAAATAAGTTTCAGATAAACCCGAATAGGCAGGGGCGAAATTTGGATCTAAATCAATCACCTTAGTAAATTTTTCCACTGCTACGGCTAAACTTTCAGGGGAGCGTAATTTCTGACTTTCACGGCCTTGTAAATAGAGTTCATATGCTTCTAAAGACAGGGTTTTATCTGAGTCCTTTAATGGTACAACCGTCAACTTTCCCTTGAGTTGTTGAGTTATTTTACTGGCTATTTCATCTTGCACGGCAAATAAGTTCTGTGCAGAGAGTGGGCGATCGTAGGTTTCAGACCAAACATGCTCATCCGTTTGTGCATTAATCAATTGCGCAGTAATGCGGATAGTATTACCGGACTTTCTAATACTCCCTTCTAATACATGTGCCACTTTAAGTGCCTTCGCAATCTCACTTACGGTGGAGTCTTTACCCACAAATGCAAAAGAGGATGTGCGAGAGACAACCCTCAACCCTTTGATTCGACTTAAAAGATTGAGTAGTTCTTCAGAAATTCCATGACCAAAATAACTTTGATCATTACTTTGTGAAAAATCATTAAAAGGTAAAACGGCTATGGATTGAGTCGCTAAGCTTTGCAGGGGGGCGTTGCTTGATTGGGAGGTTTGTTGACTCGTTTCTGTATTTGCATCAGCTAATGTATTTTTACCTAAATGCATCCACATTAGGGTAATCAATCCCGCGCTTATTAACCCCGTCAAAGTAAAAACTGTAATGGTATTTTTAGAATTGACTGCTTTACTTAACGTGGGGTTTTTGGAAGTACGTACTAGACCTTTAGGGGTAAATTGAAAAACCCAAGCGAGCAGAACGGCAATAGGAAAGCCAATGATTACCAATATTGTGGCAATCGTATCGAACCATGTTGGCAAGTGCAGTGCGCTTTCTAGTACGACGGCTAACTGCATGACTAACCACCCAATGACAGCATAACCGGCAATGACATTGAATACGTTGCGTCGTCTTAGCTCAGCAATAAAGACACTCATTAAGCTTCCTCTCTCAGGTAATGTCTTTTGGGTGACAAAAACAAGTGATAAAAGTATAAACCAAGTTGCTCAAAAAATGTGCAACTGTCAAGATTAAGTGTAAAGTAATGATGTTTAGAGTGATTTTTGAAGTATGGAATTCATATTCGACTCAATATTTCCGCTTATTTAAAGAAGGAATAGAAGGAAAATAATCATGACACTCAATACCGTTTTAGAAAATTTACATCCTATTATGCGCAAAAGAGTTCAGGGATTAATTACCCATCTCGAACAAAAAAATAATCCCGTTCAGTTAATTGAAGGCTACCGTACACCTGTTCAACAAAAAGAGCTTCACAGTCAAGGCGCATCAGAAAAACCTTGGTTATCTGCATTTCAATATGGTCTTGCCTGTAAATTTGGTGCGCCAATTCCATTGGATGGGGTGCAGGAGGATAGCTCGGAGATGGACAATTACTGGGCGCAATTTCATAAATTTGCCAAAGCAGCAGGATTGGAAATAATGCCATCAGATCCTTCACAACTGCAATATCCAGGAATTCAACCTGAGGTATTGTTGCAGGGTCAATATCCTGCTGGTGGAGACGAAAGTTGGCGCAGTAACCTTGAGCTACACATCACCTATTGGAATGATTATCCCAAGCCACCTGTACCGACTATTGGGGATGCGCCAATTTCCCAATTAAGTGAGCGGGACGAAAAATCCACTCAATAGACTATGGTTGTTTTGAGACACCACTGGATTACTCGCGCATTTGTCCACGCAATAAATTGGCACTATTGGTTACGCTGGCAATAGTGCCTAATACACCGGCCATTGATGCTGCGATGATATAAATGGACTCCCCTGAGGTTAGGGCAATACCACCTATAATTAAAATAATAATAACGCCTAAGGGGAGTCGATAGCTTTTCCACAAGCCCTCTTCGCCGTGTTTTACTAATTGATTTAACGTTGCCTTAGTC
Source organism: Aliiglaciecola sp. (assembly GCF_039982535.1). Lineage (NCBI taxonomy): Bacteria > Pseudomonadati > Pseudomonadota > Gammaproteobacteria > Alteromonadales > Alteromonadaceae > Aliiglaciecola > Aliiglaciecola sp. The sequence continues at coordinate 22,501 of NZ_JBDWYG010000066.1, read as the reverse complement.
TCAGCATGCAAAATGAAATGGGTAAAACTGCGGTTTACTACCTCGATGTTACCTTTACGCACAGTAATCAACCCGTTTAACGCTAAGTGTTCAATCATTTGCGTGTTGGCAGGATTAAGTTTTTGGCGTTTAGCCAAATTGAGCAGTGCGAGTTTCTCTGCACTTGAGCACGATTCCCATTTAAATCGGTATAGGGCTTCCGCATTTAGCAAGATATAATTAATGGTACTCCAACGACTTTCAATGTTTTGTTGCTCGTCCCGTTTCCAAACATGTGCCCAGGTTTCTTGCTGCTCTGCTTGTTCGACTTCTTGTTGGAGGAATTGTAATTCAGGGAAGCCGCTTACTTCTTCGCGCAACATTTGCCAGTCTATGCCTTGTTTGAAGCTATCGGGGATCACGACGATAAAATCCATTAAACATTCTGCCCAAGATAGATATTCGGCATGATCCAGTACGCTGCTCTGATCTAACATTAGCGGATCTTTCATCTTCACACGTTGTAAACTGTGAAACCCAGTGTAAATGGTAAAACTTGCGAGTTGACCTGATAATGTGAGGGATTTAATTTCCATTATTAAGTCGAGTAATAGTTGTCTAAATTCACTTTTTTCTAAACAGGTTTCTATATCCCAAATTTCAACAGCAATTCTGTTTTCTGCCTGATGGACTATATTCAGTTTTAAATTCGGTAAAAAGCTGTTTTCTTCACTAAATTTCTGCAAGCAAGGACTCATTGAAAACAGCGTTTCGAATCCAGCCAGAAGGCTAGGTGTTTGCGGCGCTTTTTCAGTATCAGCTCCTTTTAACCCCATAGACCGCAATAACAAAGATAACCCAATCCCATTGAGTTTTATGGTGTCACATTCAATTTTAAGGTTGTCGCTACGTTGTTCAAAATGCAAAGTTTGGACTGAACGAGTCATTCTATTGATGTGCTGCAAGAAGCGCTCAGGGCAGTACAATCGATTCCACAATAACTGCGTATTGAACCTAAACCAAGCCCATATAATGACGGCAAAAAGCCCAATATAAAATAAGATAGAGCTGACTAAACCATCAGGATCCCTATGTTTATATGTCCTAAAATCAGAGTTAGGCTGATAATTGGCCGCAAGATCCCGATCGAGGATATAAATATTTATCCATTGCCATAAATAGGTCGCGCTAAATACTGAGCTTAAACTAGGATAATCGTCTGGATGTATTTGAGTTGAAAGGTTCTGACAATCTCCACCTTTACTGGTTAAGCGCTTGCGCCAATTGCTATCTATTGGAAGCAAGTTAATCGGCGCTATTCTATTTGAAGTGATAGAGTTCGGGTAGCGGCTTAACCCGATGGAGTTGACTTCCTGCCTTTCGTAATTGAGCCAATTACAAGCGAGTTGCTGATAGTGAAAGTCTAAGGATTTTTCTGGTGTATCTGCGGTTTTTTGTAGATATAAAAAATGGATCCCAATGGCAATAAGCACCGCAATTATTAGTCTTCTTGAGCCGCGTTTTGCAGACACCAAAGTGGAGTTGTTTAATTGATTAAAAGGGAAGCAAAAGTGATTGTAACAGCCACGATAAACGAACACAGTAGCAATTGATAACCCCAATATAGGTAACCAAAGTGACCAGTTAAATCCAGCGCCGTGATTAAACAAGGTATCAATATTATGCCCGATAAAATATAAGCAGTAGCTGGCACTAAAGAGTACTGAGCTAACCAACATCACTAAACGTACATTCAGTTTGGCGGGTAATCTGAGTTTTTCTTTTAAGGTACTGGTCCAAATGAAATGGCGAACTGCATATATTCCTATGACCATTAAAGCAATAATGACTGCAAATGTAGTCATCACATAAAGAAATTGATTGCTCATAAAGGTTTGCAAGCTATCGTTAGGGTAGAAAACAACAATTGCCCATCTATCTACTACTGTGCTGGAAATGGCGAAACGTCCACTTTGTCCATGATAGGAGCCTTGAATAAGTTCTTTGCCTAGTTCAGGATAATGATCTAATCCTGCTTTGAGCCACTTGCTGAGAGCTGAATGGCTATCCCCGGTGAAATACAAGTTTTCTACCAAGGAGCGGCCTGAATCATTGTGAAATAAAACATCCCCAGTGCTGCGCTCTACCACCATGTAATTAAAATCGTATGGAGGAGATTGGCCTAAAGTCATTGAAGGTAATAATACGTCTGCAGCCAAAATATAATCATAGGTCTTGGTGCTATTTGTTGGTGAGATTGGCATTGAGATAGTGGTACCCCGTGTGCCATTTGTCACATTTAACAAGCGCTGAATATAAACGTTTTTAAACAGACTAGCAGCGGGACTGAAAGAGGCTACAGGTGTTTTATCAGAATGTGCCGAAGCGGCATTTGGCTGATTGGCAGTGGGTAGCCGTTGGATATCCCAGCCTTTTTGATCTCGTACATTTTTGTAGTAATTTCGATGTGACAAATTAAAGGTTGCAGGTAAGGCATTGCTCTCTTGAAAGTTCAGGGATGGAAGCACCGAATTACCTTCTTTATTAATGGCGAATGAGGATAAAATTGTGCGCGATTTATCCTGTAAAAATGGCGCCACGACCGAGGTATTCAAGGACTCTTCTGGTACTAAATCAAGGTTTTGAATATTGGAATAGAAATCCAAAGTGACTTCGTTAGCTTTGTTTGAATTAAACGCTTTCAACATAACATTGATGGCATGCTCATCGAGCTCTAATTGCATAAATTGCGGATCATCAGATGGCAACAAGCAATTGTATTTGATTGCATAGGTTTTATTTGGAGTACTGGCACTACCAGGTAACCAATAAGCCGGTTTGTTGTTAATACAGTGCTGTGCATTAAGACTTAAAATCGCTTTTTTCATTGATTGATTAAAGGTGGATAAATGTTCGGCTGTAAAACCTGAGTAAACTTGCGAGATCTCTGAAAAAGTCTCCAAGGTCTTCAATATTTCCTTATAAAAAATTTGATACTGTTCTAATCGGCTAAAGACGTCATTAATATCTTTTTCTAGCTTCTGATCTAAATAACTCGCGTATTCAGTGGCTTTTTGATCTTTTTCTAATTGCAATAAAGACTTCTGCATGTAACCCAATGCTAACGCTATGATGACAATAAAAAATGCATAACTTGAAGCCACTGTTAACAATCTGAATGAGCGGGTAATCGATTGATTTTGGGGAAGTAAAAATAACCGTAGTAAGCACCAAATAAACAGCAGACTGACCAGAGTGACAACCAATAAAGACAGGTTCCAATCATTGTTTTCTCTATTGCTAAGTTTGCTTTGTGGTAACAAGCCAACAAGATATAGCTTATCAAGTTCCACTATGACTTCTTGGTCTCCCTCTTTTTCGACTGCAGATGTTTTTCTTAAGGGGATTTCTAAGGCAAACGGAAATACAAACACACGAAAGTCACCATAGGATATTTTCATATCTACATGATTGCTGTATGTGGGAAGGGGAGGTGGACCCGAACTCGCATCTGTACTTTGCGATTCACTGAAATTAAATTGAAACTGTTTGTTCTTGCGCTGTATTTGTTGGTTAATGCTGCGTAATTCAACGATGGAAATGGTACTTTCATCACCTACAGTCGCAATCACTTTACCGTCTTTATCAGCAAACAAATATTGGCTAAATCCTTTTTTGGGATTGGGGAGAATATCTTCAAAAGATAACTCAGCCTCGAAGGCTTTATCATTGTCTGGCAAATCCGCATTAACCTGCAAGGATTGGCCTATAATAGAGTATTTAAAGCCATCAGCATGTAAAAGGTTTTGTTCCGAATCGGCTTTTCGGGTATAACTCGGGAGTAATGAGCGTATAGACGAAACACCCTCTTTATATCGGTGCATACTGTCTAGTTTATTTAAATTTTCTTTGAACTCATTGGAAGCTTCATAAAGCACCCTATAATAATCATGGTTAGCGGTGCGATCTTTTTGATTTAAAAGAGTGTAGTAACCCAATGCTGCAAAGATCAGCAGAATCAAAACGCCATACACCCAAGTTTTACGATTGGGGTTGGCAAAAGTCGATTTCACAGTTTCCAATGGCATAATTAAATTCCCTATTAAAGTAATTAAGCTATCAAATTGTGTATTTTGCAAGCTAAATGGTTAAATTTTAATCACTTTGGTTTGGTTTGAATGAAGTTTGGCAATGTAAAAGGAAAACGTGATGCCTGAACTATCTACGGAAGAATTTATTACTATCAGTAAGTTACAACCTGAAGCACGCTTTGAATATGCAATATCTAGAATGATTGAAAGCAAAGAGTTATGGGGATTGTTTGGCGAAAACGGTTGGCTATTGCTGCAAGCAGAAGAAGACGCATGTTTACCCATTTGGCCCAGCGAATCTTTTGCTAAAGCGTGGGAGAAAAATGATTTTCCAGACTGTAACCCAAAACAAATTACGCTGGATGATTGGTTACAACAATGGTTACCTGGAATGGAAAAAAACGGCACCTTAATTTTAGTCTTCCCTTTGAGTGAAGACGAAGAAGGAATTATGCTTGATGCAAAAGAGCTAACAGAGTGTTTTGCGGAACAAATGGGATAATCACCTACTTTTAAGTAGGCATATATTGACTTTATTCCGCTTGTTTAGCTTTGCCTGTGAATATTACCCAGAAGATATATCTGGGTAATGTTTTATGAATTTTACTGATATTATTATCAAAATAATGGCCCTATGAAAGATACCTCCCTACGTCATCTGTTTCCGTTTTTCAAACAAACAGCAAATGCAGATCTAATCTATTTTGATAATGCTGCGACGACTCAAAAGCCACAAAATGTGCTGGCAAATATTCACGACTATTATTTAGTGAAAAATGCCAATGTGCATCGTTCGTCGTTTAATCTTGCTAATCAAACCACTGCTGAGTTTGAGGACGCAAGAGCATATGTGCAAAAATTCATTGGTGCTAAACACAAAGATCAAATCGTATTTACCAAAGGCGCGACTGAAAGTATTAACTTAGTCGCTAAATCTTTGGCTGAAATGGATTTTCCTGCAGGGGGCAGGATTTTGTTATCCGCCACTGAACATCACGCCAACATTGTTCCTTGGCAAGTTTTGGCAAGTAAGAAAAACTTACAAATTGACGTGATTCCAGTCAACGAATTTGGGGTGTGGGATCAGCAAAAAGGTTTGGCTCTGTTAACGGATAAAACCTGTATTGTTTCTTTAGCGTTGGTGTCGAATGCTCTGGGAAGTATTCAGCCTGTTCAACCCTTTTTAAACAAAGCCAGAGCGCTGAATATTATTTCGTTAATCGATGCAGCACAAGCCGTCGCCCATTTGCCCATTGATGTAAACCAGTTAGATTGTGACTTTCTGGTATTTAGCGGTCATAAGGCGTTTGCAACAACAGGTACAGGAGTACTTTATGGCAAACTAACGGCTTTGCAGAAGTTACCGGTATTTTTAACCGGTGGTGAAATGGTCAAAAGTGTCGATTTTGATTCTGCGACCTACCAATCTAGCCCATTGAAATTCGAGGCGGGGACGCCACATATTGAAGGTATTTTAGCCCTCAAAGAAGCGCTGCAATTTATAGATAGTTACCGAAGTCAAATTATTCAACATGAGATGGCTTTAATCACGTATTTATCGGCAAAAATGCGAAGCATACCCGCAGTTATCTTGTATGGTGATCAAGATAACAGAATTGCCACAATGTCTTTTACCGTAAAGGGGCAGGATAGTCAGGACATTGGCATTTTGCTTGGTGAACAAGGAATTGCCCTGAGGGTCGGACATCATTGTGCGATGCCGCTAATGAAAAGGTTAAACCTTAGCGGCACAATTCGAGTGTCATTGAGTTGTTACAATACCTTTGAGGAAATCGACTTTTTTATTGCGCGCCTTAATGAGGCCATTGACCAGTTGCAACATTCAGAGTCAACCAAAGCTGTCATCAACGCTGGCATTCAAGATAAAGACATTTCAGGGAATACAACTGCGCCCGTTAATCCTGTACAAGATGAGTCAAAACAAAACCGCATGTTGGCCGACTCTATCAAGTCTGCACGTGGTTGGGATCAAGTATTCCGACAAATTATGTTAGCTGGAAAAAGCCTAAAGCGCTTAGCCGAAAGTGATAAAACAGCGGATTCAGAAGTGTTTGGTTGTGAGTCACAGGTTTGGTTAACATGCCAAGTTACAGCGTCTAAACAGTTAACTTTTGAGGTGGATGCAAGCAGCAAAATAGTGCGTGGGCTGTTAGCAATCATTTTAGAACCCATTCAAAATCAAAGGGCTGAATTTGTTTCAGCATTTGATTACAAATTATATATGTCTGATATACAGTTAGACCGTCACCTAAGTGAAAGCCGTGGTAACGGTCTCGCTGCGGTTATTGAGAAAATTCAACACTATGCAATACAAAATAGCTAACGGTTGGATTTAGTTGTGTTTAGCAATTCTAAAGCCTAATGATAGGAAATATATGTCTCAAGAAAATGAAGTAAAGTTACTGGCTCGAAATCTAACCGAATCCGATTTTGATGTGCTTAAAGTTATAATGAACAAGGTGTACCCAAATCTGGGCGGTTCTATTACTAAAAAGCGCTATTTGGCGATGTTAAAGATTTTTAGGGATGGACAAATTTGTATTGAAGACGATGGTAAAGTGGTTGCTGCCGCTTTTTCAGTTATCGTTGATTATGATAAATTTGGTGACGAACACACCTATGATGAAATTACCGGAAATTCCTATTTAACTACTCATGATCCCAATGGTGACGTGCTTTACGGTATTGAAGTTTTTGTTGATCCTGAGTACCGCAACCTGCGACTCGGTCGTCGGCTTTATGAGGCTCGCAAAGAGCTGTGCCAAAGCTTAAATCTGCGCGCCATCATTCTAGGTGGACGCATCCCCAACTATAAAAATCACAGCCATGAACTTTCACCGCAAAAATATATAGAGGCGGTGAAACGCCGTGATCTATATGATCCCATTCTTACCTTTCAATTATCTAACGACTTTGAAGTGAAACGGGTACTACGAGGGTACATGCCCGAAGACAAAGAGTCTGAGGGGTATGCAACTTTATTGGAGTGGTTCAACATTTATTATGAACCCAAAGAGCGCAAACTTTTTGGTCATCAAAAAGATTCTGTGCGAATAGGTTGTGTGCAGTGGCAAATGCGTGAAATGGAAAGTGTGGAAGAACTTCTGCAACAATTCGAGTATTTTGTAGATGCCTTGTCAGATTACCGTTGTGACGTGGCGCTCTTCCCTGAGTTTTTTAATGCACCTTTAATGGGCTTAGGGGACCAGAGCTCTTCCATTGAGGCCATTAAACATCTATCAACTTATACTGAAGAGATACTGAATGCTGTGTCCCACATGGCCGTAAGTTACAACATCAACATTATTGCCGGTTCAATGCCGCTTATTGAAGATGACTTGTTATACAACGTGGCTTACATTTGCAAACGGGATGGCACCATTGAATCCCAATATAAGTTGCATCCTACGCCGTCTGAGAAAAAAGATTGGGCCATGGAAGGGGGAGACCGGCTCACACTATTTGATACGGATTTTGGTCGTATTGGCGTACTTATTTGTTATGACGTGGAGTTTCCAGAGCTTGCCCGTTTGCTTAGTGAAGAAGAAATGCAAATTTTGTTTGTTCCCTTTTGGACTGACACAAAAAATGGCTATCTGCGAGTGAAGCGTTGTGCACAAGCTCGTGCCATTGAAAATGAATGTTATGTGGCAATTGCCGGCAGTATTGGTAATTTACCCAAGGTGGATAACGTCGATATTCAATACGGACAAACTGCGGTTTTCTCGCCGTCTGACTTTGCATTTCCCCATGATGCGGTAATGGCTGAAACTACACCAAATACCGAAATGACGTTAATTGTCGATGTCGATTTAAATAAGTTACAAATGCTACAAAATACAGGTTCAGTACGTAACTTTTTAGACAAACGTCGGGATCTCTATCGCATAGAGTGGTTAGGCGAAAAAAGTATTGTAAAACAGGTTAAATAAGCCAATTTATTGCTAGCAATAGGTCACTTTGGATGGGCGTTTTTCGCTTCTATCCACTGTGACATATATTGGGTACTTTTGTGGGAATGATGTTGTAGCATCATCCCAGTAAAATTCATTAATCTATGTTGTGATAAATGCGCTAAACAATCTTCCACTCTTGCTAATAGTTGCGGTTCGATAATGTTTGCATCGAAACGGGCTGCCAATACTTCGTAGCCATATTCTGACGCACTTTGCCATAGTTCAGCATCTTGGTATAAGGCAACCGCATTATCTGCTATTTGCTGCGGCGTGTCGGCAATGGCACCAGGCCACTTACCGCTATCATTCATACCTTGGCTACCTACACTAGTAGTCACGGAAGGGGTGCCTGTCCACATGGCATCAGCTAATTTACCTTTTAGACCAGCGCCAAATCTCAGGGGCGCAATACAGACTTTGCTTTGCTCTAACACCGTAAACGCGTCTTCAGCCCAGCCATCTACATAAAAACCGGTTTTCGGATTATGCAAGTCGGTGGCTTTTGGGGGAGGGTATGCACCGTAAATATGTAATTCTGCTGAAGGAATTTGTTTACGGATCAATGGCCAGATGCTCTGTTTTAGATATAAGACCGCATCCCAATTGGGGGCGTGGCGAAAGTTGCCAATACTTACAAAGTGCTGGCGTTGATTAAAACTTTTTGCCGAAGGGGTTAACTTTTTGATATCCAGTATGAAAGGGCAGTAATGTAATATCTCAGAAGGGACTTTGAATTGTTCCTGCAAAATTGACATTTCATACTCAGATATAACTAAGGTCAGATCACAGCGATAGATAGCGGCAATTTCGCGCATTGCCATATCACTTTTTAAATCTTGCTCAGTTAGCTCTCGCGACTGTTTATGCGCTTTATGCCGAGCATCTCGCAAACAATGTAGATCTTCAGTATCTAAAATTCGCAATGCATTGGGACAGTTTTTAGCGACTCGCCAAGAAAATTGCTCTTCCATCATGAAACGGTCAAATAACACCACTTGTGGATTTAGAGCACGAATAAACTCATCGAAAGAGCTGTTATTTAATTCAATACTGACTTCGTCCATTCCCAACTGGGTTAAATCAATCTTATGCTCAGTTTGCATAGCAGGGCTAGCAAAACATATTTGATAGCCAGCCGTTTTAAATAGCTTCAATAAGCTCAGCATATGCTTTCCTGCTGCCGATGAATTCGGTTCAGGCCAAACGTATCCTATGGCTAAAAGCTGTTTGGGTTTGCTGTTAAGTGGTTGAGTCATCTAACTATCTATTCGTGGCAAATCAATGGAGGTCGAGGATGATAACGTTATGTAGTAAAGTGGGAAAGAGCAAAGATCGCTTAATCTCAAAAAGATAGGACAGGTTATGCCACAACATTTAGTTTTTGGTGCAGGTTTGATTGGGTGTTACTTGGGAGCGAGTTTAGCCCACAAAAATCAGAATGTGACATTATTAGCGCGCCAACAAATAGCCAAAAAGTTAGCTCAAGGCATACTGTTAACGGATTATCTTGGGCATAAAGTAACAACGCCAAAACCAACTTTATTGTTACCCGATACTGAGTCGAAACAGGTTTTTGATGTAATTTGGCTAACCGTAAAGTGCACCGGTGTAGAAGCAGCGATAGCGCAATTACACACGTTGGTTCATCAACAAACTACCATTATTTGTTGTCAAAATGGTTTAGGCTCAGAAGCCGTTTTAAAACACGCTTTCCCAGATAATCGCGTATTACGAGCCATGGTGCCTTTTAATGTCGTTGAGTTAGCCGATGGCCACTATCATCGAGGTTCTGAGGGCATGTTTACTATTGAATCCAGTGATAACGATGGGGACTTTACTGAGCAACTCATTAACCGTATACAATCTCCAGTCTTACCGTCAACCTCTTGCAAGAAAATGACCCAACTATTGTGGGCTAAGTTACAACTCAACTTAGGTAATAGTGTTAATGCTTTGGCCGATATTCCAGTAAAACACATGTTACAGCAGCGAAAATATAGATTAGTGATGGCGAAAATGATGCGTGAGTTATTATTGGTGACCGAAGCAAAAGGTGTCGTATTACCAAAGTTGACTTCAGTTCCAGCTAAAATTCTACCCATTGTTTTAAGTTTACCTGACGTAATATTTAAAATTGTCGCCAATCGAATGTTGGCTATTGACGAAAATGTAAGAACCTCAATGTGGTGGGATATCAGCAATGGTAAACAAACAGAAATCGACTATCTAAATGGCGTCATAGTAGAGGAGGGGGAAAGGTTAGGGATAAACACCCCTGTGAATAAGAAAATTATAGGATTAATCCGAGGGTTATCTAATTCTCACTCAAGCTCTAGGAAGTCATTTTCCCCTGAAGAGTTGTATAATTTAGTCATAATGTCTCAATAATCGAAGTTTGGGATTATTTTTACTCTAAATTGAGAATAAATGTTCCACCTTTACGGCAAATTTTGTTAAATTAACTACACTGGAATACATAAGGTTTAACGGAGATAAAGTGATGCATGCATTAGACTATGCTTCTGAAGCAAAAGACATTTTCGTGTTACCTGATTCAGTACTTCAGATAAAAAGGTTAATAGATGACGACGCTAGCGGTATGGATGATATTGCTAATGTTATTAATTTCGATCCTGCTTTAACCGTGCAAATACTAAAAATCGCCAATAGTGCCCTTTATAAATTTCCTAGCAAAATAGAAACTGTTTCAAAAGCCATTCAAATCATTGGTACTAACTCTGTTTACGACCTAGTTGTCGCTTTCAGTATATGTCGAACATTCGAAGAGTTAGATTCAACTGTGATTGATTTAGAGCGTTATTGGGAAAATGCAGTTTGTTGTGCGTTACTGTGTAAGTATTTTGCTGAGCGTAAAAAGTTAAAAGAATCTGAACGTATATTCGTATCTGGTCTTCTGCATAATGTAGGTGAACTGGTTATGATCAGATTTAACCCTGATATTGCTAAAAAATGTGCACAAATTAATGAAAATGAAACGCCTTTGGATTTGCAGTTAAAATTATTAGGCGGGGCATCTTATGCTGATATTGGTTCTACCTTGGTTCAAATGTGGGGGATACCTGAAGCGATAATTACACCGATCCGCAACCAACATTTCAGTCAATATGAAGCAACAGATGTAGAACAACAAATAATGCAGTTAAGTTATATTCTGGCTCTAGATAATTGCAACCCTGAAATTTATTCGGGACATGCTAATTTAGAAGTAGAGTTATACGAAAAGTTAGGATTAGAAGATAGCGATTTAGATGCCGCGTTAAGCCATGTAGGCATGCAGAGTCTAAGCGTCCTTGCTATGTTTAACCCTGCTGCTGCATCTGTAATGTAAATTTCAGTTAGTGTTTTAATCAAAAATACCAACTGTCTGGCGACTGATCGCAATTAACTCTCCACTTTGATCCCAAACATTTCCTTCTGTATGAGCGTAACCGTCAGCGGCTTGTCTGGTTAAGACTTTAAAGGCAAACCAGTCAGCAGGTGAAAAATCTTGATGAGGATGAATAAATTCAACATTCCAACTCATAGTACTTGCTGGTGCTGGTAACCGCAGCATTTGCAGAACACTAGGTGGCCATGCATCGATTAAACTAATTAAATGTGCGTCGGTTATTTCTGCTGGTGGTTTTTTAAATCGCATCCAACCGTTAATTTCACTCTTTTTGCTGCCTGTGAACGGCATTCTACCCGCCATAAATGATAGATCGTAATAACGCAAAAATTTGGGGGTGATTTTTGGAATTTGCGGTAAAAACGAGCCTTTTTTCGGCATTTCCAACATATGGTTATCGTTATTTTTCACCACAACTTTTGATTTTCTAGCTACTCCAAAACAGACCTGACATGAAACACATGTTTTGCCATCTTGTACGATTCGTCCTAAAGCTTGGCTGGCATTTTTCCCTTGCCGTAAAATTTCGACCACTATTTCGAATTCTTTATCAACAAGTAAAGGACCGACGAAGTTACAGTTAAATGAGCGCATCACTCTATCATCATCAACCTGTATTTTTATGGCGGCATAAACCATGGCGGCAGATAACCCACCAAATACTGTTCGTCCTTGTCCCCACTCCTTTGGAATTATCAATGTGGGTTGTTCATCGGCGTTAAGACTATGGGTTTTAGCCTGTGCTAATAATTCATCTATTGTCATATGTTTTTCCTTAAAAGAGATGCTTTTATAACGGTAAGCTGGTCGGATGTCCAGTTAGGTTTTTGAGTTTTGATACTCAATAAAAGACAGCCAGAGTTGATTTTAAGTTCTTCTACTTTGTACCCCGCACTTCAATTGAACTATCAATCTGTATGATGATAATTATTTTATTTACAAATAGTTAACAGGATTGCTTGTTATTTTTAACGATAGGTCATTAGTATGAATATAGTTTTGAACATTACGTGGGAGTTAACATGTCAAACAAAGCTATAAATGATGCTGGTGGAGACGCTAAGCAAGGAGAAGTTAGCAGTAAGTACCGGATGTATGTGTTAGTCATATTGACGTTAGTTTATGCATTTAACTTTATTGATAGACAAATTATTGGCATTTTATCGCCAATGATAAAAGCAGATCTTGGTTTAGATGATGCACAACTAGGTTGGCTCAAAGGTATTTACTTTGCTCTTTTATATACCTTCGTTGGTATTCCTATAGCGTGGCTAGCAGACAAATATAGCCGAGTGAATATAGTCGCAATTTCGTTGACTCTGTGGAGTGGGTTCACAGCTCTGTCAGGCCTTGCAACAAGTTATTTTCAACTTGCCATAGCTCGAATCGGCGTTGGCATTGGTGAAGCTGGCGGTAGTCCACCTTCCCATTCAATGATTTCAGACCTTTTTCCAAAAGATAAACGAGCAGGGGCCTTGGCTTTTTATTCTTTGGGTATTCCATTTGGGGTTATGTTGGCATTTTTTGCTACTGCGTTTCTAATTAAAGGTGGTAGTGCAGATTGGCGTGTAGTGATGATTAGTGTGGGCTTACCTGGGATTGTCTTAGCCCTGCTATTAAAGTTCACCGTAAAAGAGCCTGTACGCGGCGGAGACAATGATAAGGCCAACTTAGAGACAGTGCCTTTCAAACAAGCAATTAAAACCTTACTAACTATCCCTTCATGGTGGGGAATGTGTATCGGTATTTCCTTTGGATCTTTTGGTAACTACGCTATTTCCACTTGGATTATTGACTTTTTTGTACGAGCACACCCAGATTTTAGCTTTTTCAATTTGCTTATTTTTATGGGGATCAGCAATGGTACTGCCTATGCGGCGGGTGTTTGGATTGGTGGTGCTTTAGTTGATAAATGGGGTAAGAAAAACAAAAAGGCTTACGGTTTAGTGCCAGCTGCTATGTTAATGGTGGGAGCTCCAGCGTTGTATATGGCTTTGCAAGTTGGTAGTCCAATATTATCATTAGTTTTATTGACCGTACTGCTATTCACCAGTGGTGCATATTTAGGTCCATCTTTTGCGTTGGCTCAAACATTAGCTCCTGTGAGAGTGAGAGCGATGTCTACAGCGTTATTTTTCTTTGTACTCAATATTATCGCTTTGGGCGGTGGTCCTACCTTCATTGGTATTTTGAGTAATATGCTAAGTGATACTTATGGTGAGGTGGAGTCTTTGAGACTGGCATTAAGTTGGTTAGTTGTGCCTTATATCTTGTCAATATTAGCGTTTTATTGGACATCTAGACGAGTTAATCGAGATTGGGAGATTGCTGAGCAACGTAACGGATAAAAAAATGCCGCTCCGGGGAGGAGCGGCGATTACCATCAGGAGATGGGAAAGTACCACTAAGTATCAAAGGAAATGGTTTGGGTCTAAATTGGATTATCCAATTCGGTTAATCGGTTGAACTTACAAGTTGTTTGTCGTTTGATTCTTTCGACAACAAACTTGCATTTTCTAAACTGGTAGTTGATAACAATTGCTTTCCGCTGCAGGTCGTGACTGCAAAGTGTTGTGACATTAGCGTTGAATCGTTACCTGCTTTATCAGTTAACGTTTCGGTTGCCTTAACACTAGAAGCATTTATATTATCGCAAACCATTTCCATTGATGCGTTAATAGATGCATTGGCAAAGCTCGAAACACCTAAAGTAGCGATACTGGCTACCATAAGAAGCTTTATTTGTGCTTTCATATTGACCTCAATTGGATGGTTTGTTGTTTAACTTGGGTTGATTCTGGTCCATGGGAGTGAATAAATAAATCTGCTTGCTGATACTTAGGTATTCGTAGTTATACCCAAAAATTTAAATCAAAATTGATTACAAAAATGAGGGGGAGTCGGTCGATTAGCCCTTAAAATATTTACAGAGAAAATTAAGATAATAATGACAAGTCATTCGAAGATACATTTTGCTCATGCTAACGGATTTCCCGCAGGAAGTTATCGCCTTTTATTAGACTCATTAGGTCAAAATTTTGAGGTGATTGCTATCGATAAACTGGCACATAATGCTAACTTTCCTGTTGTATTGGGCTGGCAAAATCAAGTTTCTGAATTGGTCGCATTTTTACAAGAAAAACAGGCAGAGCCATGTTATTTGGTTGGGCATTCCTTTGGCGCCGTTGTTTCTTATTTAACGGCTTGTCAGTATCCGCAAATGGTCAAAGGTTTAGTACTGCTTGATCCACCGTTAATTACAGGCCTAACCAGCTTACTATTTAAAAGTGTACGTAAATTGGGGTTTGGCGATAGGTTGTCGCCAGCTAAACAAGCAATGAATCGATGTACTTCTTGGCCAAAAGGGACCAATGTAGAAGACTACTTTAAAGGCAAAGCGTTATTCAAAGATATGCATCCAGAATGTATCGCCGATTATGTGGGCTCTGCTGTAAAAGAGTTGCCTGATGAGTTTAAATTAGATTTTGACCATCGAGTAGAAGCCAATATTTTTAGAACAATTCCGTTGAATTTAGAGCGCTATAAATTACCTGATAATTTACCTGCTGTGATTATTACAGGAGAAAAAACCAAAGTCTGTAAGAATACGTTAATTGCGCCTTTTATTAAAAAGAACAAGCTAGAGCATCTTGTGGTTAAAGGCGGAGGGCATATGTTTCCATTAGAACAGCCACAGCTAGTTGCAACTATGATCAACGATAAAATTAGCCAATGGGATTCGCAGAAGAAAACAGAAGGAGTAGTTTGAGTCGTAAATAACGATATTTTCAACTCAAACTACTTAAAGGTTATAAATTTAATATCCTACGGGTAAACCGAGCATTTCTCTGGTTACAAGCGTCACGCCTTTTTCGGTCACTCTGAAGCCTCTTGCCTCATCATCTTGGCGACTATGACCAATAACGGTTCCTTCAGGAATAATACAACCCCTGTCAATAATTGCGCGGCGTATACGACAATGACGTTTGATTTCAACATCAGGTAAAATTACCGATTCATCAACTACAGTGTAGGAGTGAACTCGTACGTTGGAGAAACAAACACTTTTGCGTACGGTAGCGCCAGAGATGATACATCCACCTGAAACTACAGAATTGATGGCTGCACCGCGTCTATTATCTTCTTCCCAAACGAACTTAGCGGGAGGAAGTTGCTCTTGATAAGTCCATATTGGCCAACGTTTATCGTATAAGTTTAACGCTGGTACAGGCTGAACCAGTTCCATATTAGCGGTCCAAAATGAATCTAAGGTACCCACATCACGCCAGTACACTTCACGTTGGTCAACCTCATCAAAGGCATAAGCGTAAACAGGTTGATCCTTGATAATATCTGGGATGATATCTTTACCAAAATCACGATCTGAGTTGGATTTTTCTGAATCTCGTTTTAGTTGTTCGAATAAAAACTCAGTATCGAATACATAGTTGCCCATGGAGGCTAAACACATGTCTGGTTTGCCTGGAAGCGGGGAGGGGTTTTCTGGCTTTTCTTCGAAACCGTTAATACGCATGGTTTCATCAACTGACATAACACCAAATTGGCCTGCAGCTTCTTCTATTGGGACCGGCATACAACACACCGTCATTTTTGCGCCAGATTCCGCGTGGCGTGCCAGCAAAGTACCATAATCCATTCGATAGATATGATCACCGGATAACACCATTACATATTTGGGTAACTCGTGACGAATAATATCGATATTTTGAAATACCGCATCTGCCGTTCCCTGATACCAGTTGTCTGAAGAACGTTGAGATGCAGGGAGAATCTCCACTGATTCACCCAATTCTTTTTTGAAGTGTCCCCAACCTCTAACTAGGTGACGAATCAATGAGTGAGATTTATATTGGGTAACAACACCAACTCGACGAATTCCGGAGTTAATACAGTTGGAAAGGGGAAAGTCGATTATTCGAAATTTACCGCCAAAATATAAAGCCGGTTTTGCCCGCCAAGTTGTTAATTCATGCAACCTAGAACCGCGGCCGCCAGCTAAAATTAGAGCATATGTATCACGTGTTAAATTACTGATATAACGGGGGTTCTGTCCTTCCATATAATTACTTCCTCAAACAATTAGTAAGAATGTTGGCTCAAAGTGATTAAAACTAAATTTTCCCTTTGATGTAACGAGTTTGGCACGTACTTTAGTCAAAAACAATTTGAATTGTTAAAAAATTATTAAAGATACTTTTGCTAGCTTATTGTTAGACTGGCAAATTAATTATAATTCGCTAATATTAGGCCAGTTTCAATCGTTGCAGTATCGAAAAGGAATCGAAAATGCATCATATGGCGATTTTAGTTACGGATAATTTTCCAGTCTTTGAGCTAGGTTGTGCATTGGAAGTTTTTCACTTACCGAGGCAAGAAGTATCTCCGTGGTATAAGAGTGATGTTATAAGTTTTGACGGCAAACTGTTAGCTTCTTCTACCGGATTATTGATGCAGGTCAATGAGGTAACTGAATTACTTCACTACGATATTTTATTAATCCCAGGCTGGGACATTCATTCACGTAAAATAAAGTTAGCGCTTGCGGAGCAAATCGTTGCATTTCATAGTTTGAATAAACGAATTATTACGTTTTGTTCAGGCGCTTTTTTGCCCGCTCAATTGGGGCTATTAAATAATTGTAAAGCGACGACTCATTGGCGATATGCTGAATTGTTTAAACAGCGATTTCCTTTAGTGGAGTATATGGATAACGTTCTTTATACTCAGCAAGATAATATGTATTGTGCCGCGGGCAGCGCATCTGGTCTTGACCTATCGTTAGAGATCGTGCGACAAGACTTCGGCCATGAGGTCGCGAATTTAGTTGCTAGACGATTAGTTATTTCTCCCCATAGAACGGGTGGCCAGGCACAATTTGTAGAAACTCCAATGCCGCAAAAGCATCATAAGTTTGCCAGAACTTTGCAATGGGCAATTAAAAAGTTGGATAAAATCTCTAAAGTGGATGATTTAGCTGAGCATGCCAATATGTCTAGACGCAGTTTTGATCGTCACTTTAAAGCCTCTGTAGGTATGCCACCAAAAGAATGGTTAAATCAACAGCGAATTAGATTAGCCAAAGAAATATTAGAGCACGATCGTTTATCTATGGACGAACTTGCTTCACGCGTCGGGTTTGATAATACCGTCACCCTAAGATTTAACTTCCATAAATTTGTTGGTATTTCTCCAAGTGAATATCAACAACAGTTTTACCAAGGTTAATAAGAGAAATTAATGCCAATAAAAAATCAACACAACTCAAGTACAGAAAAACAAAAAGTCATATTTGATCACGATGGTGGGGTAGACGATTTATTATCCCTCATCTTGTTATTAACAATGGATCATATCGACTTATTAGCAGTCACAATTACACCAGCAGATTGCTATTTGTCAGATGCAACTACATCAACGTTAAAAATCTTGTCTATGTTCAACCGTACTGATGTACCTGTGGGCAAGGGGATATTACATGGTGAAAATGCGTTTCCTGCCGACTGGCGCGCACAACCTAAAATATGTAACGTGTTGCCAGATATGCTGGCGCAAAGTTTTGATCAAAACCAAGTCTCTGAATTAAGTGCAGATGAGTTGATCAACGCCTGTTTATCTAACGCTGAGAACGTCAGTGTACTTATGACTGGCCCAAGCACTAACTTAGTTGCTGCTCTTGAAAAACAGCCGCAATTAAAGGCTAAAATTAAAGATGTTATCTGGATGGGCGGAGCCGTTGATGTGGCTGGTAATGTGGCCATGTACAACCATGATAAAAGTGCAGAGTGGAATGCCTATTGGGATCCCGTTGCCAGCCAAAAGCTTTTTGCTTCCGGTTTAGTTGTTAAGTTAATTGGCTTAGACGCGACTAACTGTCTGCCGGTAAATATAGATTTTTTGAGCCAATTGGCGGAACAAAAACAATATCCCATTTCAAATATAGCTTGTCAGTTTTGGGCAACCACAATCAATACCATTCCTAGCTATGAATTTACCTATTTTATGTGGGATGTTTTAGCCACTTGCGTGTTAGCGCTGCAAGGTGATGAAATTGAATTTCAACCTGTAAAGTTAAATGTGGCGACAAGCGAACCCAATGCAGGTCAGACATATCGGGATCCAGAGCAGGGCTTTGATATCGACGTGGCGTTTAATGTCGATAAAGATGCTGTTCTAAACTATATATTAAAACAATTTAGATGTTGATCTAGGAGAACCTCACATGGCAGCCCTCAAAAAAATTGTATTCGCAATTTTAATACTACTTACTTTGTTTATTGTATTTGGGTACTTTTTGCCATCTGAATATCGAGTACAACGGAGTATTACAATTAACGCCTCGGCGGATAACATTTATCCGCAAGTGGCGGATCTTAAACAATGGCGCAATTGGGGTGTTTGGTATCAACGGGATCCCGATATGCAAGTAGAGTTTTCAGGCGAAAGTGCATCCATAGGCATGCAATCTTCTTGGCAAAGTGTGTCAGAAGGCGATGGTATTATGACAATTTCTGCATTAGAGCCAGACCAAAGTGTCACCTATGAACTCTACTTTTCTGCCTTTGATATGACATCCCAAGGGCAATTAACCTTTCAAGAAAACAATGACCAAACATTAGTCACTTGGATTGGTACTGGTGATGTTGGACGAAACCCTATTAACCGCTACTTTGCACTCGCCATGGACTCGTTAATTGGCCCAGATCTCCAACAAGGCTTGGAGAACTTAAAAGGTGTTATGGAAGATTAGAGTTCAACATTTAAATTGAGTGAAGTAGTGGTGACGACAAGTTGAATGTTTTTTGTCTAAAGTCAGATTACCAACAAATAGACTGTATTGCTCGCTTTTGGGCTGTAGGCTTCCGTTGGCTAAGTGCCCGATGCCGCCATTCAAACTTTTTGGTAGATCAATGTCACCGCCACACCGATTATTGTGATTACATACAGGTTTAACTTCGAAGCCGTAATTATGCAAGATCACTGGTAATTGCCGTATTTTCACAGAGGGAAAAGTAGAAATCTGAAAAAACCTATATGTTGTAATAAGTTACCCCCTGTGATTAAAATAGGTTAAATTTATATACGGCAAAAGCCTGTGTTTAAACACGGACTTTTGCGACTTATTAATACTGTTATGCACCTAAAAGGAATTAAGTAATGTGGCATTACATAGCATCAGGTATTTTAATTGTAATCGTGATTGCAAACTTGTTTTTCATTGTATGGTCTGCCTTAGAGTTCAAGAAAGACTGGCCAATTATTTCAGAATCTTGGAAACAAATGGAGGCGTTTGAGAAGCGTCTTTTATATATGGGCCTTACTTTTTTCATTGCTATACCTGCACTTAAAGACCATTCAGCTAACGATTTTTATGTTGTAAAAGTTTTAATCGAAATATTACCTGCATTAGCGGGTAGTTTTTTTGTCGCTGGAGTTCTAGCTTTTATGAGGCAAGTACATGAAGTTCGTGGCAGCAATGGTGTATAACAAATGCATTAAGTCGGATTTGTCACAAGAGCGGTGCCAAACCGCTTATGCAAAGAGTTATACAATAAAAATGGAGTCACTAAAAAATGCTTAGGCGAGATAATTTACTATTTTATGAAGGTGATCTGCACGGAACGCTAGACAATCAAACTCGCCAAATAAACGAGAAAGTTAACGCTATTCCAAAAGACCAATTTCTATCCACTCCTGAAGAAGATTTGATTGAACACTTGTGTTCTCAACTTCATATTGAGCCCCTTGAACTTCACGAAGACTCTATGGAAATGGAGCAACAAGAAGTGCAAATAGATGTTAGCGGCTACAGAGACAGAAATCCTTTTGGTGACCGGGGGCCGATAAATGTACATGGCATCCGCATAGTGGTTTCTATACCTTTTATAGGTGAATCTGTTTTATGGAAGCTTCGTCCCAATACCTACCAATCAGTATTTCCCCGAGCTGATATCCGTGAGGCAAGAGGAGACACAGCAGGTAGCGTTGAATTGGTATTTGAACAGCCATCCGATGCGCAACCGGAGCAATTGAAAAACAATCTAGAAAGTGAACTAAAGAGTATTCGATTTTATGTTGACGCCCAAAGGAATCAAATTGAAGGATTTAATAGTTCAGTGCCTCAAAATATACGAAGAGCAGTACAAGCAAGGCAAGAAAAGCTTGAAAAACATGATGGCATAGCTGATTTGTTGGGGATACCGTTAAAAAGAAGGGAGGGGACACCATCGGTTAAACCAATACACATAAAGAGAACACTCGTCAGGCCATTACCTCCACCTCCAAAATCTGGTTATAAGCCTGAGCCTGGGATCAGTGAGGACGACTATGAACATATTCTTTCAGTCATTCGTCATGAAGGCCGAACTTTTGAAGCAACACCAAGAACTTACGCTGTTCACGATGAAGAGGAACTCCGAGACATAATACTTGCGCACCTGAATGGTCACTATCAAGGTGGAGCCACAGGAGAAACATTTCGCCGCAGTGGAAAAACAGATATCCGAATTGAAGACCAAGATAGGGCTGCATTTGTTGCGGAATGTAAAGTGTGGCGCGGACAAAAGGAGTTACTTGCTGCAGTAGATCAACTGCTTGGCTACCTTACTTGGCGAGACTGTAAAGCATCAATAATAGTATTCAATAAGCACAATGCAAAATTCACTGAATTGATTGATAAGGTCCCAAGTTCATTGACATCTCACCCAAACTTCAAGCGAGACTTAGGTCAACAAGGAGACGGGGAGTGGCGTTTAGTGTTTACGTCACAAGAGGACGAATTGAGACAAGTAATAGTAAATGTTTTTGTTTTTAACATATATGTTGCATAACAATCGTATTCACATGGACAAATTAAAGCCACTCCACTTCGTTACGCAGCTTAAATTTCCCAGTGATGCGAGGCGTGATGCCACCATGTTACTCACCCATTAATACCGGAATAGCTATGAAGTATTTAGGATTGATTATTATACTGGCTTTCTCAGCCAATATATATGCTGTAGAGAAAGAGATAGAAAGCCTTTACAAGGCAAACAATATTAATGGGTCAATACTCATTGAATCCGCTGATGGTAAACTAAAATATCAATATAACGTTAATAAAAAAGAAAGCTTTATACCTGCTTCAACATTTAAAATACCCAATACTTTAATCATACTTGAGGAGGGTTTGATTAAAGACCTTTCTGAAGTCATTCCTTGGGATGGTGTAGAGCGCGAATACGCCCCATGGAACAAAGATCAAACTCTTAAAACCGCTTTTCAATATTCATGTGTATGGTGTTATCAGCGCTATGCCAAAATAGTCGGCGACACTAAGTATCATGAGTATCTTAGAAGTTTTGACTACGGAAACCAATTAACTGGTAGTGAGATCACACGATTTTGGCTTGATGGCGAACTAAGAGTTTCAGTAAAAGATCAAATTGGTTTCTTACGTAAATTATATGAAGATAATTTACCAATACAGGAACAGCATATTAAAACACTGAAGGATATTATGTTGTCAGAGAGTAGTAACAAGATAAAGATCTGGTCCAAAACAGGTTGGTCTGGAAAAGACGGATGGTATGTGGGTTATCTTGTTGTTAACGAGCAAACATGGTTTTTTGCAAACCACATTGAGATAAACCAAAGCTCAGATTTGGCGCTGAGAAAGAAACTTACAATGGATGCATTCAAGGCTCTCAAAATTGTTCAGTAATAATTGGCATAACAAGCGCATGTTGCCGGACTGTTTTTCCACTGCGCTGCAGATTTCGCAATTTATGGTGTATTCTGCACAGGCCTTCTAGACGGCGTTACGCCAGATTTTTCTGCATTGACTTCTAAACACCCAAAGTTACAACAATGGCATAAACGAGTGGCGAAGGTGTCACGCCACCTAACACATATGAGCCTCAGGTTAGTCAATAGGTATTAGTGTGCTTTTGATCTTTCTTTCAGATCAATCCAAATCTCTGAGCTAAGCGGTTTACTTCATCTGTCTTTGTGACT
The DNA here is from genome assembly GCF_039982535.1 of Aliiglaciecola sp. NCBI lineage: Bacteria > Pseudomonadati > Pseudomonadota > Gammaproteobacteria > Alteromonadales > Alteromonadaceae > Aliiglaciecola > Aliiglaciecola sp. The sequence continues at coordinate 29 of NZ_JBDWYG010000066.1, read as the reverse complement.
ATTAGGCAATCGCCTACAGCAAACACATA
>NZ_JBDWYG010000065.1:0-48415 GCF_039982535.1 Aliiglaciecola sp. | reverse complement strand
GGCGAGCGTGTAAATCAATTCCACAATAGTATGGATGTGTATTAGTATAAAAGTTCATTGAGCTTCTCCGTTTGGTTTTGTCACCTATCAGAGTAGTTGAAAAGTTACGCTGATTGGGGAGGCTCAATGAGTATCAAGCTGCTGTATTTAGACCGTCATCCCTAAAATCGCCAATAAATTCTCATTTAAAAAAACGAAACATAACTTTTTACACCATTAAGTGCTTATTGATTGGAAAGTATTTGTTAAGTCGTTATTTTGGGGGGCTAAATAAGCTCATACCGTGAGCCTATAACCCATTCTATGTCACTGCTTTATTTAGTTATTCAACGTTCCAACTAAACTTTGTTAATAGGGGTAGATGACTAAATATCTTCTCTAATTTTTTTCCCGAAAGTTTTAAAGACTGTTGGGCTTCAAGGGAAAGAAGCTCTGGGTTAAAAATATAGCCACTATTGAGTTTTAAACTTGTTGGGCTATAAATAACTAAATCTAATACCCGAGATGGAAACTTGGTACCACGCCCGTCCCATGTCCAGGTTTGCCTCTTGTCAATATGAGTTAAGTCAGCTGCTATCAAACCAGAATGTGGCTTTTCATATGGACCCGATATAATAACTAGTGGCTTAACAGTGCTGACTAGATTTAGATCTCCGGCGACAATAATACCATCTACTTGTACTCGCTGGATTACACGTTTTATTTGTTTTCGGATTTCTCGCGCTTCGACTCTGCGCTTGTCTTCTTCCCAACTGCTTGGGTAATTTCCGCAGCACTCTAAATCAAGAGAAACGACTAATAGTCGTTTGTTTTCGGTAATAATTATTGCTCCATTAACAGATATGCCTGAGTCTAAGCTCTGTGCATATTTTAATTCGCCGTCTTTAATTATAAGCTCTTTTAAACGTGCTTTATCAAGGTTTGGGTAAGCCACTATTCTTTGAAATTCTATTAAAGGTTCAATTGGGTAACGGCTAGCAATAACGGTTCTTTGTCTACCTCCGCTCACTCCAAAGCTCATGTGCCAGTTACTTTGATCGTGGACGTTAGATGCTTGTAAAGCCTTTTGTAGTTGCGCCTCATTCGCTTTGTCTGTTACTTCATCTAGCAACAGAATATCAGGACGCGACCTTTCTACCAGTGATTTAAATAGGGCTGGCTCTTTTATGAAGGCATCACCAGAAATGTTCCATGAAAGCACATTAACATCCTTGGTTGTGGATGCAGTTTGGATTTCGCTAATAGTTTCATTTTTGAGGGAAACAGAGGGAGATTCGCTTAAAGTGCTCTGAGCAATAACGGTATTGATGCTCAAGACAGTTATACATAGTGAAAAAATACGCAACATAAATGGTCTCTTCAATTCAGGACGTACTGAGAAAATAACTTCTGAAAATTAATAAGGTGCAACAAGCCTCTCTTGACCTTAACCCTTTATTTTCCAGAAATAAACACACCTTGGGTTTTGCCGTGTCCGGTGTCTTGGTCGTATTGTTTATTCTGTAGTTGGTAGAACTTTACGAGTTTGGCGACTTTTTTGCTGGCTTGGGATTTTAATTGGCTGCATTGAAAATGGGGAGGCATGCTTTTTAGTTTTCGTTCAATGCTTTCACCAGCTTCAATCCAAATCGCCTGATGGCCTTTTTCATGATCCAATAAAGCAGCGTAATAATCGTCAAAGGTTTGTTTTAAGCTTTCTGCTGCGGTTTCTCTGTTAGACATTTCGGGCATGGTATAAAGCCCCTCTAAATACACTTTGATACCTACAAGTCGGCACAGGTTGCCGCTAATTTGTAATCCGAAAACCGGAGTTAACTGCCATTGTGTGCGACCGTGAAATAGTTGATTTTCTTTTACAACGGGGGAGTTTGCGCGCAATTCAATTTTTATTTGCTGTCGAGTCGTGGGGGCAATGGAATAGTGTTCGAACTTTTCAGTTAACACAACCTCAGAAAAAGCATTTAAGCTTGTAAACAGCAAGAAGCCGCAACTAGCGCGCTTTATTCCAGCTAAAAACATCAATAATTCACCGTAACATCAAAGGAATAAACTCTAAATTACGGCTTTATAGCCTAGATTGAAAGAGGTTTACGCTGACTATCTACTAGCTTGCCATGAATAATTACTTTTATTTACCTTAAGTTTGTTATCAAGCTGACAAATGTTAGATTGTTGTATAGAATTTATACAGGTTGGTGATGCGATGTCACCTTTTTGATGGAAAGGTTGAGACTTTGGATACAGCTCGCTCTAAAAGTAACCCTATGATTATGGTTAGTTTGATTATCGCATTGTTACTTTTAATCGCCGCCATTGTTTATTCAAGTTCACAACCTGCAACAGGACCAAAGGTTATTCATCTATCTTCGGGGGAATGGACTCCGTATTCTGGTGAGACTTTACCCCAGAATGGTATCGCAAGCGTCGTGGTTAAATCCGTTTTTGAGCAGATGGGCTATCGCGTAGATTTGCAATTTATGCCCTGGGAGCTGGCATATACAAAAGCGCAATCGTCACAGCAGGATAGTCAAATTAGGGGAACCTATCCCTACATTAAAACGCCAGAACGAGAAAACCAATTTTATTTTAGTGACCCCATAATTGATGTGCCTAACGGGATCTTCTTTCATTTAAAACACAATCCTTCTGCTGCGACAATAGCGAATCCCTCCGATTTACAAAAATACGCAGTCATCACTTTAGCTGGATATGAATATACGCCCAAATTACGCCAATTCATTCCTAACAATACCTGTCATTTTAAAGACACCTTACAAGGCTTTGAAATGCTAGACGGTAATCGAGAATGGGTACTTGTGAGCGCAAAAAAGTTAACCCAAGGGCAATTAAATGAGGTTGCAAATAGCGCTGAAGCACGCAGGTTGAAAATATCCCAACGGGTTTTACAAATTGACTACACAGATCCATTAATTTTGAATCATTTGGATACACAACCTTTTTATGTCTACCAATCTACTAAATCAACAATAGGCAATGTAGAAGAGCTAATCGAAAACTCACACCTTATTGTGACGCCAGATATTGAGATGCACACCCCCATAAACTCATCAGGTCGCAATGAATGTAAAATGCCAATGTCTGAAGCCTTGATATGGTTAGCTTATACATCTAAACCCAAAGTATTTATTGAGTCCAAACAAGTAGGGGAGTCGGTTTTAACTCAGTCTATGCCTACGTTATCCGCTAAAATTGGTTTTGCTAAATATATTGATTACGTACCCCATAGCGTTATGTTCTCGAAAAACAATCCAAACAACCTATCTCTTAGAAATCAATTTAATCAGGTACTTAATAATTTAAAAAGCAATCCTCATGCTTTTAAAAGTTTACTCACACAAGCTGCCAATGAAATTGATATGGCCGATTCCGTAAGGTTGGTATCAACCGGCGGTAAACAACTTGTGCAAGGACAGCGTTATGATCAGCAATTAGTGCGTTGTATGCCCAATGAAGTATTTACCTTTCCTAAAGGGACCAAAGCCTTGGTGCGGCAATGGCCTGAATTATTCTTAAATAACCTTGAAATTATTAACCAACAAAAAGTCATTGCGAATGTGTTAAATGGTCCTTTAGCGTCAAAAACAAACTTATATTGTTTTGAGCCAACAGCCGTTCAGTTGCAATAATAAGTTTAATGGAGAATCTATGAAATCTAAGAAAAAGAGTAGTTTCTTATCAAAATCAGCACCTTATTTACTTTTTATATACTGCTTAGCTGTGCTGTTATTTTTTCTTGCGGAGTTAAAACTATTTGGGCTTGATGAATATTTACGAGCCACAAATCAGGTTTTGATCTTATTTGCGTTATTGATCATGCCATTTGTGATTATCAATATGCCTAGTTTTATTCAATCGTTAACCTTGAAGGTTTCCGACAAAGAATTTCATGTGCAACTCAATGAAATGGAATCAAACTTCAGTCAAACCATTGGTCGTGTACAGCGTCAAGTTAGCACTTCCGAACAATCATTTTGGCCTATATTAGCTGGTGAAGACGTATTGGCCTCACAACGATTGGAAGGGCCAAATCCAAAAATTATTATTGGTGCTAAGAGTGATCTGTCACAGATGTTCTTCACTGAACTGTTAGCTTTGGCGATACGCCATGATAATCCACATTTCGTTTGCGAAATACGTTATCCCAATGGTGACAGCATGCATAATTTCGCAGAATTAAAGTATCGATGGTTAGATGTTTATATGGATTACACCGGCACTTGTTTGCAGTATTTTAATATTCAGCATAAAACTGAAGCCCATGAGGTCAAATCAGCAAACACCTTAACTGATGAGTTGAATCGTTATGGTCAGGGCTTAGGCATTAAATGGTTAGGTAATCTTGGTTGTAGCGAAGATTACTGCCTGGTGATGACACCAGAAACGGCTGAGTCAGAAGAGATAACCTGTATTAGCGACTTAAAAACCAAGGGAGCTAAGCTAACATTCAGTGCGGATCCGGAATTTATGAACCGCAAGGACTGTTTACTGGGTTTGTTAGAATATGGCGTTAAATTTAAATCGGTTTTACCTTGCAGCATAACCGATCGCTATTCTGCAAAAGAAAGTGGTGAGGCCGAGGTTTTTGTGGGATACGAGTCTGATCCGCAGGTTACCGGTGGCGATGTGATTATACTGAAAGATACCGATCAATTTTTCCCCCGCTATTTAGCCCAGCCATTAATATCCGCAGCTGTTTTGAAAAAATTTCCAGAGATAGAAGATCGTCTGAGCATACTGGAAGATTGCATGAACACCGATGATCTAAATAACATTGTCGCCAGGATTGGAAAATCTAACAATGATCCGGTTAGAGCAAAAGAAGAGGCGAAACTCATCTTTCAGCAAGCACTGAAAAAGCACAAACAGAAGCAAGCAAAACCCGCATAACAAATGCCAGTTTTTGTTACTTTTGCATAAATAAGTAAGTCACAATGCTTAAGCTAATAGAGCGTTCGCCACCTTAGAAGTAGACTTTCGTCCTAGTGTTTGCATGATCTTGTTTCCCGCTTTCACCAGTTTATCTATATTAATGCCGGTGTTTATTCCCATGCCGTTTAACATGAACACCACATCTTCGGTGGCCACATTGCCTGATGCACCTTTAGCATAAGGACATCCTCCTAAACCTGCTACAGCACTGTCAATGGTGCTTATGCCTTGTTGCAGTGCGATTAAAATATTGGCTAATGCTTGTCCGTAGGTATCATGAAAATGCACCGCAATTTTGTCCTTGGGTATCACTTGCTGCACAACATCTAACATGTTTTGGGTTTTGATGGGCGTACCCACACCTATGGTATCCCCAAGGGACACTTCATAACATCCCATGGCCAATAACTGCTGACTCACTTCAGCCACTTTTTGTGGCGCAATATCGCCTTCATAGGGGCAGCCTAAAACACATGAAACATACCCTCGCACAGGGATCTTATCCTGTTTAGCTTGCTCCACAATGGGAACAAAGCGCGCTAAACTTTCGGCGATAGAGCAGTTGATATTTTTTTGCGAGAAGGTTTCAGATGCCGCGCCAAATATGGCTACCTCGTCAACCTTTGCTGTTTTGGCGTTATTGTAACCTTGAAGATTGGGGGTTAATGCCGAATAGGTCATACCGGATTGACGCTTTAGTTTGTTAAATAACTCACTGCTGTCAGCCATTTGTGGTACCCATTTAGGAGACACAAAACTGCCAGCTTCAATAAATTTCACTCCGGCGCGGGTTAAATCATCGATTAACTGTAGTTTATTGGCTAAGGGAATCTGTTGTTTTTCATTTTGTAATCCATCTCTGGGACCAACTTCGACGATTTTAACCTGTGTTGGATAACTGCTTGTCATAGGTTTACTCCTCGGCTTCAAAGTCCAGCAAGACCGCGCCACCATCCACAAGATCGCCAGCAGCAAAATAGAATTCTTTAACTACACCAGCTTTAGGCGCTTTAATGGCATGTTCCATTTTCATCGCTTCCATCACCATTAGTGTTTGTCCTTTTTCAACAGTGCTATTCACTTCAACAACTTGACTGACGATGGTGCCGTTCATAGGGGCTTCAAATCCGCCATGGTGATCATCTGCATCACTTAACCCTAAGTCAGGCCCATTGAGCTTACATTGAATGGCATATTCTTGGGTAAATAGGGTAGTGAACCCTTGATGAGCTTGCAGGGTTACGTTCAGGTGTTGATTGTCGATGCTGGCCTCAAAGTGATTTCCTTCGAGATTACCCGCACATTCAAAACAGCCTTCCGGCGTGGTGACCTTAAAGACTTCTTTACTGCTTTTTGGGCATGACGAATATTCAACGCTTACTTCAATCGTGTGCTGTTGAATTTCAACACTCAAAACTTCCCTGAGCTGTTCATTCATACGCCAGTGATTGTGCAGATCCCAAGGTGAACCTAAAGTTGAGGTTTGTTTTTGTGTAGCTAAGGTTGCTGCTTGTCGTTGCAATAGCAAATAAGTTACTGCCAACGGAGTTAATAACTCTCGCTGTGGCGCGTCACTGACAAACAGGTCAGTCTCATGCTGTTCAATAAAATGGGTACTTAATTGAGCTTGTTTGAAAGCTGGATGAGTGGCTAAGTTGTAAAGAAAATCGATATTTGTAGTAACCCCATCCACCTGATAACGACTTAACGCTTGGGCAAGTTTTGTTAGGGCTTTTTCACGATTTTGATCCCAGACAATTAATTTAGCGATCATGGGATCGTAATAGGGCGAGACTTCATCTCCCTGCAAAACACCTGTATCAACACGCACATTATCGTGCTCTGCTGGCGGCATCAAACGACTTAATACGCCGGAAGAAGGCAAAAACTGGTTATTGGGATCTTCAGCGTAAATTCTCGCTTCAAAAGCATGTCCGTTTAATTCTAATTGTTCTTGTTGCAATGGCAACGTCTCACCATCAGCTACACGGAGTTGCCATTCCACTAAATCTTGTCCGGTGATCATTTCCGTTACTGGGTGCTCTACTTGTAACCGAGTGTTCATCTCCATAAAGAAAAATTGGTTGTCACTATCTAATAAAAACTCAACGGTGCCTGCACCTACATAACCAATGGCTTGAGCTGCGGTTAAGGCCGCTTGTCCCATTTGTTGGCGTAATTCTTCAGGCATACCTGGGGCAGGCGCCTCTTCGATGACTTTTTGGTGGCGTCGCTGCACTGAACAATCACGCTCAAACAGATACACACCATTTTCGTGGTTATCACAAAATACTTGGATTTCCACATGGCGGGGTTGGGTGAGGTATTTTTCAACCAACATGATGTCGTCACCAAAGCCAGACATGGCTTCGCGTTTTGCCGCGTCTAGGGCTGCATAGAACTCTTGACTCTGTGCGACTTGTCGCATTCCCTTGCCACCGCCGCCAGCGGCAGCTTTTAATAGCACTGGGTAGCCCATCTCATCGGCATGCTTTTTCAACAGTTCTGGAGATTGGTCATCACCGTGATAACCCGGCACTAAAGGAACGCCAGCTTGCTCCATAATATGTTTGGCCGCTGATTTTGAACCCATGGCTTCTATTGCGCCAATGGGAGGGCCGACAAAAATAATATTATGTTGTTCACATAGACGACAAAACTGGGAGTTTTCCGATAAAAAACCATAGCCAGGATGGATAGCGTCTACATTGAGTTTTATGGCCGCGGCTATAATCAGTTCAGCTTTTAAATAGCTTTCTCGAGACGGCGCTGGACCTAGTCTAACAGCTTCATCTGCCATTTTTACATGGAGTGCATTCATATCTGCATCGGAATAAACCGCGACAGTTTTAATGCCTAATAATTTGGCTGTTTTTATAATGCGACAGGCAATTTCGCCACGATTAGCAATCAGTAGTTTGTCTATTTTGTTCAATCCACTCATGACTTATCCCGCCATGCTGGTTGTCTCTTTTCCAAAAACGCAGCTAATCCTTCTTGCCCTTCTTCGGATACACGTGTGGTCGCAATGCGTAAACTGGTTTTTTCAATAAGTTCTTCATCTAGTGGTTCGTCTTTAATATCAAACACTAATTGCTTAGCGGCAGCCACTGCTACTGGGCCGTTATTGATAATCTGTTTGACTAATGAATCCACCGTTGAGGTTAATTCTTCTTCGGTAACGGCTTCACTGACTAAGCCCAATCGGCGAGCTCGGCGGGCCGAAAACACTTCTGCGGTCATAAAATATCGGCGGGCGACTCTATCGCCTATGGCATCAATCACATAAGGACTAATAGTGGCAGGGATTAAACCCAACTTTACTTCACTTAAACAAAACTTGCTTAGGCGACTGGCAATGGCAATATCACAACATGAGACTAGACCAACGGCACCACCAAATGCCGCCCCTTGAATTTTAGCAATGGTTGGTTTGGGCAGGGTGTAAAGGGTGTGTAGCATGTTCGCTAATGCGTTGGCGTCTTCTACATTTTCCTCATAACTAAAGCTTGCCATGCGCTTCATCCAATTGAGGTCGGCTCCGGCACAGAAGCTCTTGCCATTGGACTGTAACACCAACACTCGAGCGTTTTCATCTCTGGCAACCTGTTTAAAATAGTGGGTGAGCAACGCAATGGTTTTATCGTCAAATGCATTGTGTACCTCAGGGCGGTTTAATGTAATAGTCGCAACGCCACGAGAGTCGAGGGCGTAGAGTACATTTTCTGAATGTGTGGTTAAGGAACTCGGTATATCATTCATAACAAAAATTGCCTTACATTCTAAACACGCCAAAGCGTGTTTCTTCGATGGGTTTATTAAGTGCTGCAGAAATCGACAGGGCGAGCACAAAACGAGTATCAGCAGGATCTATTACACCATCATCCCAAAGTCGTGCGGACGCGTAATAGGGATGCCCCTGTTGTTCATAAGTATCAATAATCGGTTGTTTGAAGGCGTTTTCTTCTTCAGCACTCCAAGTTTCGTCATGGCGTTGTTTTTGGTCACGTTTAACCTGAGCTAGTACTCCAGCAGCCTGCTCTCCTCCCATCACCGAGATGCGGGCATTGGGCCACATGAACATAAATCGTGGATCATAGGCTCTGCCGCACATGCCATAGTTGCCGGCACCGAAACTACCGCCAATTAATACCGTAAACTTGGGAACTTTGGCGCAGGCCACTGCGGTGACCATTTTTGCGCCGTGTTTGGCGATTCCGCCAGCTTCGTATTGTTTACCCACCATAAACCCGGTGATATTTTGCAAAAACACCAAGGGAATTTTACGTTGGGCGCATAGCTCAATAAAGTGCGTGCCTTTTTGTGCCGACTCAGAGAATAAAATGCCATTGTTTGCCACTATGCCCACAGGGGTGCCATAAATTCGCGAAAAACCACAAACCAATGTTGTGCCATATAGGGCTTTAAATTCGTCGAATTCAGAGCCATCAACGATCCTTGCGATGATTTCTCGAACATCAAAAGGCTGTTTACTGTCTTTGGGGATAACTCCGTAGATGTCACTGGTGGGATAGGCGGGCTCTTTAGGCTCAACTAGATCCAAATAATTGGGTTTAGTGCGGTTTAAACGGGCAATGGCGTTTCTGGCCAATTGCAACGCGTGGCGATCATTATTGGCAAGGTGATCGACCACACCGGATGTTCGACAATGGACGTCGCCTCCGCCTAATTCCTCTGCAGTAACCACTTCACCGGTGGCCGCTTGAACGAGTGGCGGACCGCCTAAGAAAATCGTGCCTTGGTTTTTGACAATAATTGACTCATCGGCCATTGCAGGAACATAAGCACCACCGGCGGTACATGAGCCCATTACTACCGCAATTTGCGGAATATTTTGTGCTGACAAATTGGCTTGATTGTAAAAGATCCGTCCAAAATGTTCCCGATCTGGAAAAACTTCGTCTTGTCTAGGCAGGTTTGCACCACCAGAATCCACTAAATAAATACAGGGTAAATTGTTTTGTTCAGCTATGGTTTGCGCTCGTAAATGCTTTTTAACCGTTAGCGGATAATAGGTACCTCCTTTAACTGTCGCATCGTTCGCCACTATCATGCATTCCACACCTGACACTCGGCCAATACCGGCAATCACCCCCGCGGCGGGCACATAATCTTGGTACACATTCCATGCGGCAAGTTGAGATAACTCCAGAAAAGGTGAGCCAGTGTCTAACAGCGCATTGACTCTATCTCTAGGTAATAATTTACCTCTAGCGGTATGCCGAGCATTTGCTTTGTCACCACCACCTAATTTAATTTTAGCAATAACCTCTTTTAAATCGCTAACTTGCTGCGCCATGTTGGCAGCGTTATCGATAAATTCCTGACTTTTAACATTTAATTTGCTGACGATAGGGGGCATTCAGTCGCTCCTAATCCATTTAATAAAATTTGAACACAGGGTGATGACATCTAGATGTCAAAGTACGGCGATTTAACTGGTTTCGTTAAATAACTCGCGACCGATTAACATACGACGAATCTCTGAGGTGCCTGCACCGATTTCATAAAGCTTCGCATCACGTAACAAACGGCCTGCTGAAAACTCATTGATGTAACCATTGCCGCCTAACAATTGAATCGCATCTAGCGCCATCTTAGTCGCTAATTCAGCAGAATAAAGAATCGCGCCTGCGGCATCTTTGCGGGTGGTTTCACCGCGATCACAGGAGCGAGCCACTGCATAAACGTAAGCTCGGGCCGCATTCATTTGGGTATACATATCGGCAACTTTGCCTTGCACTAATTGGAATTGGCCGATGGATTGACCAAATTGTTTTCTGTCGTGAATATAAGGAACAACCAAGTCCATACAGGCCTGCATGATCCCTAGTGGGCCGCCGGATAGCACTAGTCTTTCATAATCCAAACCACTCATTAACACACGAACACCGCCACCTTCTTCTCCGAGGATATTTTCCGCAGGGACTTCGCAGTCTTGGAACACCAATTCACAAGTATTTGAGGAGCGCATACCTAATTTATCGAGTTTCTGTGCTTGGCTAAAACCAGCGAAAGACTTTTCCACTAAAAACGCAGTAATGCCTTTGGAGCCGCCTTTAACATCCGTTTTTGCGTAAATAACGAAGGTATCGGCATCTGGACCATTGGTGATCCACATTTTATTGCCATTAAGAACGTATTTATCGCCCTTTTTATCGGCTCGTAGTTTCATGCTGACTACATCAGATCCAGCATTAGGTTCACTCATTGCTAAGGCACCAATATGCTCTCCTGAAACAAGTTTGGGGAGGTACTTTTCTTTTTGGGCGTCAGTGCCGTTTTTGTGGATTTGATTAACACAAAGATTGGAGTGGGCACCGTAGCTCAAACCTATTCCCGCTGATGCTCGGCTAACTTCTTCCATGGCAATAGTATGTGCTAGATAGCCCATATTTGAGCCGCCATATTGCTCAGAGACAGTCACTCCTAATAAACCCATCTCACCGAGTTTGGGCCAAAGCTGATTGGGAAACGCATTTTCTTCATCTGCACTTTCTGCCAAAGGCGCGATTTCTGCTTGTGCAAAGTTGTAGACGTGATCGCGAAGCATATCGATATCTTCGCCTAATCCAAAGTTCAGTGTAGGGTAGGGAGCATTCATGCCGTTTTTCCTTTGTTTATTTGTTCAAGTTCGTCTTGGCAGCGAGATTCAACTTCATCCAACTCAATCATTAAAACGTTGATGTCTTCGAGTTGTTGAATCAATAAGGCGCGTTTTTCTTTGGTCATTTCCAACATTGCTTGAAGTTGGATTTTTGAATTTTGATGGCTGTCATACAGGTTAAACAGGGTGCGTGTTTCTGCTAAAGAAAACCCCAAGCGTTTTCCCCGTAATATAAGCTTTAATCTGACTTTATCTTTTTTACTGTAGATTCGTGTTTGCCCTGAGCGAGTAGGCGATAACAGGCCTTGCTCTTCGTAAAAACGAATAGATCTTGGGGTCACATCAAATACTTTTGAAAGCTCGCCGATACTGTATGTTTTTTCTTTTTTATTGGAAGCGGATTGCTTCTCTGTTTGTTTTACAACATTCATTTATCTATCCTAAAAGTGGTTTAAAATTTATGTTTTGTCTCACAATGGAGCACCACTAACCATGGAAAAACCGCAAAGGTTTTATATCGGCTTACCTTTACGTTCACGTAAAGATGTTAAATAAAAGTAATATACTGTTAACCTAAGGTCAAATGTTCACTGCATGCTATGCATCTAGAGCAAGGTGGAAATGTTCAAATTAGTGTACAGATCCCTCTAGAGCATACTCATGAGCCTGAGATATTAGATGCTGTGAATGGCTTAGGGACAGTAAACAAGATTACCGATTGTAATCACTATTTTAGTGGGAACTAGTATCTAAACTGCGGAGTCGCATTTGAAATATTTCAATCGAGGTACTTATTCAAGGCCTCCCTTTTTTAAAATTCCTTTATCAATTAACTGATTAAATATTGCATGACACTTTGTTTTGAGGTGCTCTCTTAGTAATCTCACCGCAGGGGTTATGGTTTGTCGACTCGGGCAAATAAGCCATAGTTCAGAGGGTTTTGGCGCGAAATCAGTTAACACTGATACAATTTTTTCGTTTAGTAAATCATGTGACATATCTAAGCTAGATTTCACCGCTAGTCCTTTGCCAGCAACACACCAACGTCTTACTAAATCAGCATCATTAGAACTGCGATTACTTTGCATTTTTACTTTGATAGGTTTTCCATGTTCGGTAAATTCCCATACATCGTGAATAATGTCATGTAATTGATACAGAAGACCATTATGTGATATCAAATCATTAGGGTGCTTTAGTTGGGGATTGTTTTGTAAGTATTGTTCGGTTGCACAAAGCACACGAGGTACGTTACATATTTTAAAGCCGTAAAGGTTTGCATCGTTAGGTATACCATAGCGTATCGCGATATCAACGGGATCTCGATAAAAGTCGATGTTGCTATCAGTAATATGAAGTTTTAGTGTAATTCCTGTATGGGTCGCCATAAACTCATCAAGCCAAGGTAAAATAAGATTTCGCCCTAAATCTGAAGGCACCGAAATTTTTATTTCACCGTCTATGATATCCAGATCATCTTTAACATTTTGTTGGGCTAAATCGAGCATTTGTAATGCTTGAGCACAATTTGGAATATACTTTTCACCGGCAACAGATAGCCTCAAGTGTCGAGTAGTTCTTATGAATAATTCAATGCCAAGCGAACGCTCTACTCTTTTTATTGCTGCACTAGCAGTAGCTGTGCGCATGTCTAAACTTTCGGCAGCGGCGGTGATATTGCGAAATTCAGCCACTTTCAGTACAACTTTTAAATCTTCTAATAACATTATTGTCAAAAATAATTTGATAAAGATTCAATTATTATGCTGTTTTTGAATTTACAATCAAGCGGTATGATGACCTCAAGTTTACAGAGCAGCGGAGATTTATCATGAAAGCAATTGGCTACACTCAATCATTACCTATCAACAATCCTCAGTCATTGGTTGATATTGAATTACCTAAACCTTCAGCTTCAGGGCACGACTTGTTAGTTCAAGTAAAGTCGATTGCAGTTAATCCTGTTGATTATAAAATTCGCCAAAATGTCGAGCCTGATAATGGCGGATACAAAGTTATTGGCTGGGATGCCGTCGGTGAAGTCATCGCAACAGGCGAACTGGTTAGTCATTTCAATCCCGGCGATAAAGTTTATTACGCTGGCGATTTAAATCGTTCAGGTAGTAACGCTGAATATCAATTAGTTGACGAGCGAATCGTTGGTAATAAACCTAGAAGCTTATCTGATAGTGAAGCGGCCGCATTGCCACTTACGACGATCACTGCTTGGGAGTTATTATTTGAACGTTTGTCAATAAAACAACAGCATGCAAATGATAAAGAGCAGTCAAGTGACATTATTTTGATTGTGGGTGCTGCGGGTGGCGTTGGCTCAATGTTAGTGCAGCTTGCTAGTGTATTAACAGGAGCAACGGTTATTGCTACAGCCTCTCGTGAGAGTTCAGCACAGTGGGTAAAAAAACTTGGAGCAGACTATGTAGTTGATCACTCAAAGCCGCTAAAAAATCAAATTGAACAATTAAATATTGGACAAGTAACCCATGTTGCAAGCTTAACCCACACAGATTCATACTTAGATAGCTATGTCGATTTACTTGTGCCTATGGGAAAAATTGCCTTAATTGATGATCCTGAATCATTAGACATAACTAAGCTTAAGCCTAAAAGTTTGTCACTACACTGGGAATTTATGTTCACTCGTTCAATGTTCCAATCGAAAGATCTCAATGAACAGCACCATATACTTAATAAAATAACTGACTTAATTGACCAAGGTTACATCCAAACAACGGTTGGCAAAAACTTAGGAACGATTAATGCTGAAAACTTAAGAGCAGCGCACGAAGCACTAGAATCAGGAAAATCTATTGGAAAAATAGTCCTAGAAGGTTTTTAAACGTAAGTATTACAACTAACAATTAACGAACAAATTGTGAAAAGGAAATTAATCATGGCAAATTTAACAGTCGTAGCAAACATTAAAGCAAATGCAGATAAAGTTGACTTGGTAAAGGCTGAACTTTTAAAACTTATTGAAATCACTCGTGCAGAAGAGGGGTGTATTAATTACGACTTGCATCAAAACAATGAAAGCCCTGCACACTTCATGCTTTATGAAAACTGGGAATCACGCGAACTTTGGCAAACCCACATGGCTAACCAACACATAGTAGATTATATGTCTGCGACAGAAGGAGCTGTAGCCGAGTTTACGCTCAATGAAATGACTGTGTTTGCTTGACCTTTAAATATTGTCAAAACATATGTCTGGTGGTTTGAACGGCAAAACAGTATTGCTGTTCACCACTTCAAACACCTAGGCTGTACTTATAAAAGTAACTAAATCTTATTTGCCATTGTTATCTTTTAATTACCACTAATGGCCGTACTTTATGGCTATACAGTCTTCCTACTTTTATATTGATTGAATCAAACCTTTAAAGGAAACTCACTATGAAGCATTTAGCTTTTACATTTATCTTATTCTCAATGTTCTTCTCAGCCTCAACGTTGGCAGATAGTAAAAAGTTAAAAGTTGTTAAAGCTAGCAATATTGATTGGGGCTATTTAAATCCAGCACGAGGAGATTTGAGCCCCGGTGCAGCAAACCTTTGGGGAGAACGAACTAAAGATTCAGCAACAGGCATGTTAGTTCGGTTTAAAAAAGGTTTTCAATCGCCCCCTCATATACACAATATAACCTATCGCGGTATTGTGATTGAGGGGCAATTACATAACGACGATCCAAAGGCTGAAAAAATGTGGATGCCAATGGGATCTTATTGGACTCAGCCTGCTGGAGAAGAGCATATTACTGCTGCAAATGGTGAAACCAATCTTATCTACTTAGAAATTGATTCTGGCCCATACCTTGTAAAGCCATCCAGTGAAAAATTTGATAATGGTGAGCACCCTATAAACCTTCATAGAAACAATATTGTATGGATGGAACATAAGGATTTAAACTTCATCGAAGCTAAAGGTGTAAAGGCTTATTTTGTTTGGGGTGAACCTTCTAAATTATCAGGTTCGATGGTTAAGATACCCGCAGAGTTCAAAGGCACGATACATACTGAAGCGAGCGAATTTAAATCGGTTATTATTGCAGGTCAAGTTAACTACAATAGCAAAGAGCAAAAAGCAGTATCGCTAGAACCAGGTAGCTACATACAGTCATCTGGAAAAAACTTTCACTTCATTGAGAATAAAAGCAATAAAGAAATAATCATCTACATACGGACAAATGGCAAATATAGAATATATTAAGGTAAAACAAGGTTTTTTGTTAATGTACACAGGGAGAGTGAACAGCTGCTTATAGCACTTGAAGGCCTACATTAGCGATTATGCTTTTGTCCGTATTTGACTACACAAGAGTCTGTTAGGATTTATTTCGCTTTAATTATAGAATCGCCAGATTAAATGATGACTAATTCAGCTTGTTTGGCTTTTTAAACTGCAGTAGAACATTTTAGAAATGAGTTATTCGCCTTTGTTTTCGTTCACAATGAATTGGTCTTTATCTGCGCTGATCCGTCCGCCAATTTCGTTTAACCGTTTGCGGTTGCTGCTGCTTAATTCTCGTTTGTCTAATTCATTAAACAATTGTAAGGTTTTTGCTTTTTTATATTCAGCTAAATTAGATTCCAATAATCCTTGCAGTAGGTTTAACCCAAAGGCCGCTTCTTTTGGGAAAAGTAAGTAAGCCTGATAAAAATAATCTACGGATTCGTTGTAGCGTTGTTGGTTATGCAGATGTAGACCTTGTTTATTAAATTTAAGGGCTCGGGGTCGCCGTTCGCCTAATTCTTCTTCTTGTTTGGCTATGGCCATTGAAGAAATGGTTTGATCAGTTAGATCTTCGGTTTCTAGCATTTTCTCTTCGCAATCAAATAAAATTTGTGCGGCTCGCATTTCATCTCCAACACCTAGCCAACCTTTTATGGCGTCGGTCATGGTAGGCACGTCTGCAGCCTTAAAGTCTTTTTGATCCGCCTCTTCTAAAAGGGCAATGGCTTTGTCTTGATCATTTTCTAGTATTGCCACAAGAATGTTCATGTAATCACGTTTGATCGCGAGGTTTTCTTCCAAATAATTGCGACCTGCGTTACCGATTAAAAATCGTGCGACTTGTAAGGCGTTTGCTCTTTCATTAATTTTTTTTGATTCCGCTATGGTTAGATAACAGCGAGCCAATTCCAATGATAATTCTGCATATTTTTCTCGGATATCTTTGGCATTGAGGCGTTTTCGCTCTAACAGATCAATTGCTTTATCCATTTTGTTTTGCAATTGATAAATAGAGGACTTGAGCTTAGCTGCTGGCATAGAAAGGGCGCTTTCATTGATTAAATCAATATATTCCTCTGCAACTTCGTATTCTTTTCTACCAATACAAATGCGAGCTAACCACTCGCAGGCCTTGTCGTTGGTTAAGTGGGCACCTAACATGTCTTTTAGTAATTCTTCACTAATTTCAATTTTGCCGGCTAAATACTGAGCGTGTATAAGGCCCCATTTTGCCCAAATTACGTTTTCGGCACTTTTTAACACGCCACTGTACAATGCTGCTGCTTCGTCAAATCTAGACAGTTTTAACAATAATCTTGCACGGATCTTTAATAAGGTTGTGCGTGATTTTGGGAGCGGATTATTTTTCGCGATTTCTTCCAGTTTTTGTAAAGCATGCTCCCATAGTTTTTCGTCCATCAAGGATAAAACGGGCATCAATTGTCTGCGAATTTTCAACGTATTAGCGATGGTTTTTTCGAGTATTCGAATGGTGTAGGGCTTAATGACTAAATCGTCAGGGTGGATATCAACAATTTGTCCGATAATCAGTGGTAGTCGGTCAGAGGTAACAAAGATCAGTCCTGTGGTGTGCTTTAACAGCTTTTCACGGGTTAATTCTTGAATGACTTCTACGCCATTTTTGTGATCGCCAAGATGAAAGTCCATCAGAATTAAATCGAATGGGCGTATTTTCAAGGCTTTCTTGAGCTCTCTGCCATGGATAAAACAGGAGACATTAGAATAACCCATTTCAAGCAAATGGTTCCGCAAAAGAATTCGGGCCATGCCATTATCTTCAACTACAGCGATGTTGATTTTAGGTCCAACCACGATGATTTTCTTCTTTCTGATCAATTTATTACGACAATATACCAAGCATAGTATCAAAATAACAATGTACATGGCTATGGATAGATATTTATCCCTATACGAATGTAAAAATAAAGGGGGTAAACACAATTTAGAGCCCAATAAATTACCGTGAGTTTAATCTGTGAAAAGGAGGGGGTAGCTTTAGCGCAAATGCCTAGGTTGGTTGCACAATCCAATGGTTAAAGCAAAGTGTATACAGATGTTGGCAGCGACTTAATTCATTAATTTTTATATTACGTTAACGTTAAGGTTAAAAGTTTGATAATCTTATTTACATCAAGTTAACACTCGTTTTATAGGTATTTTGCAAAGGTAACTCATATGAATTTTGACTTAACCGAAGATCAGATTGCTTTCGTCGATACTGCGAAACAATTCGCTGAGCAAGAGCTTGCTCCCCATGCTGCCCGTTGGGACAAAGAGCATATATTCCCAAAGTCCGTCATTCAAAAAGCCGGTGAGTTGGGGTTTTGTGCACTTTATACTCCTGAAGACGCGGGTGGTTTGCAGCTTAGTCGTTTAGATTCTGCCCTTATTTTTGAACAATTAGCCAGTGGTTGTACTGCCACTACAGCAATGATGACCATTCATAATATGGCCACTTGGATGATTGCCACTTGGGGAACCGAATCCATCAAATCGGCCTGGTGTCCAACCTTGGTGACTGGTGAGCATTTAGCCTCTTATTGTTTAACTGAGCCAGGATCGGGTTCAGATGCGGCATCATTACGTACCTCTGCGGTAAAAGAAGGTAATAATTACCGAATTAATGGCTCTAAAATGTTTATCTCCGGAGCTGGCGAAACGGATGTTTTAGTGGTTATGGTAAGAACCGGTGAGAAAGGCCCAGGTGGTATTTCTGCGGTGGTTATTCCAGCAGATGCTGAAGGTGTTATTTATGGTAAAGCTGAAGAAAAAATGGGCTGGAATGCGCAACCGACTCGGTTAATTACCTTTGAAGATGTATTGGTACCCGTAGAAAACTTGCTTGGTGAAGAAGGGGAAGGATTTAAATTCGCTATGATGGGACTTGATGGCGGCAGAGTAAATATTGCCACTTGTTCCATCGGTACTGCTCAGCGAGCGTTAGAGACGGCAACGGAATACATGCAAACCCGAACTCAGTTTGGTAAACCGTTGGCAGCATTTCAAGCACTGCAATTCAAACTCGCCGATATGGCCACGGAGTTAGTTGCAGCGCGGCAAATGGTGCGATTAGCAGCCTATAAAATAGATAGTCAAAGCCCAGACAAAACCACGTATTGTGCGATGGCAAAACGTTTTGCCACTGATGTTGGTTTTCAGGTCTGCAATGAGGCTCTGCAAATACATGGCGGTTATGGTTATATTCAAGAATACCCACTTGAACGTCACGTGAGGGATGTACGAGTACATCAAATTTTAGAAGGTACCAATGAGATTATGCGAATGATAATTGGACGACGTCTATTGGCCGACAGTGATAATCAAATTCTGTAAATAAACAGGTTAAAATAATAAAATTTAAGGTTCAGGGAATTGATGTTTGCAGCTTAAAAAGCGTTACGCTATACCATTCCTTTAGAGCCTATTTTGATAACAACTAAGTATCGCGATAAAGATTGAAAGGTGAGTTATGGAACTTAAAAATAAAGTAATTGCAATTACCGGTGCGGCTCAAGGCCTTGGTTTGGCGATGGCTAAAACCTTTGCCGATGCTGGTGCCCATGTGGCCATGCTGGATATGCAAGATATTGTGGTTAAATCCGCCGCTGAACAGATTTCTGAGTTAGGCGTAACCGCTAGAGGCTACGCGGTTAATGTTACCGATGAATCCGATGTGGAATACGTATTTTCCCAAATAAAGAATGATTTTGGTCAATTAAATGGCTTAATCAATAGTGCAGGCATCATGCGTGATGGTATGTTATTGAAGGTTAAGGAAGGAAAAGTCGTTGATAAAATGTCAAAACAACAGTTCCAATCTGTTATCGACGTGAATGTCACAGGAACTTTTTTGTGCGCTCGTGAAGCGGCTGCAACCATGATTGAAACCAAAAGTTCAGGCGTGATTGTTAACCTATCCTCAGTGTCTCGTGGGGGTAATATGGGGCAAACCAATTATTCTGCTTCAAAATCAGCAGTGGCAACAATGACAGTGACCTGGGCCAAAGAATTAGCTCGTCATAATATTCGTACTGGCTGTATCGCACCTGGTTTAGTTAACACCGCCATGGCGGCACAAATGCGCCCAGAAATGATAGAACGATTCTTGTCGACAGTGCCCGTCGGACGCTTAGCAGAAGTGGAAGAATTAGGTCATGCGGCGAAATTTATATTCGAGAATGATTATTTTACGGGGCGGACACTTGAATTGGATGGTGGAACAAGGGTCTAATACCCCACATTCTTTCATCGCTGTGCTGTAATTTAGCTTAGCGTCAAATTTAAGGTAGTGTTAATTACATGTGGATTTGTCCTGCTTGTGGTCTTCCATTGTCGTTGGAAGCGGGTACTTGGCGTTGCGCAGCTAATCATAGTTACGATCGAGCCAAAGAAGGTTACGTAAACCTGCAATTGGCTCAGGAGCGCAACAGCAAGGCTCCTGGTGACAATAAAGAGATGATATTGGCTCGCCGTGAATTCCTGCAACAAGGTTTTTACGACCCGTTGATTGCGCGCATCGCTGAGTTGATTCAGACACATTGTGAAGGTCACGATTTAGCCTTGTTCGATGCCGGTTGTGGCGAGGGCTATTATATTGATCAGATCCGCAGTCACTTAGAAAACGCCAGTTATCAATGTACTGCAGCGGGCTGTGATATATCCAAAGTGGCCATTCAACGAGCGGCTAAAACACACAAAGCCTGTCAATTTGCCGTAGCCAGCACCTTTAAAATTCCTGTGGGGAATGAAAGTACGGATGTCGTCATCCAAGTTTTTGCGCCTTCCAGTGAGGAAGAGGTGGCGCGTATCTTAAAACCTGAGGGATTATGGATTTTAGTGAATCCAGGACCCATGCACTTACAGCAACTTAAAGAGTCAATTTACGCGGAATCAAAACCTCATACACTGAATCACTTAGATACCTCTAATTTTGTAATACAAGACAGAGAGTCATTGGCGTTTGATTTGGACTTCCAAAGCCCAGAGCAGCGTTTGGCATTGTTAAAAATGACTCCCTATTTTTGGCATACTAGTGAACAGAATAAACAACATTTCTTGCAATCCGACAAAGTATGTCAAACAGAGTTTGATATCCAAATATTGAGAAAAAAATAATGACCTCAAAAGCATTGTTTTTAGATAGGGATGGAGTGATCAATGTTGATCATGGATATGCATCTCGACCACAGCAAATTGATTTTATTGAAGATATATTCCCATTGTGCAATTGGTTTCAACAGCAGGGGTATTTAATCATAGTAGTAACCAATCAATCAGGTATTGGACGTGGTTACTATACAGAAGAGGACTTTTTACACTTATCACAGTGGATGCAAGCAGAGTTTGCACAGCGCGGCATAAAAATAGCGGAATTTTTCTTTTGTCCTCATCACCCAGAAAAGGCGAAAGGGAAGTATTTGAAGGATTGCTCTTGTCGAAAGCCTAACCCCGGCATGCTGGAACAAGCCAAACAAAAATACGACATTGATATGTCAAAGTCGGTCATGATTGGTGATAACAAGACAGATATGATGGCAGCAGCGCAAGCAGGGGTGACTAAACGCTTCCTCTACTCAACTGCTGATTTACCAGATGACACTAATATCGGTTATGAATGGGTTGATAGCCTAACGCGCATATATCCCATGTAGCCTAATAAAAGTGCATTAAGTGTTTAATTGCCTGACTTAACAAACCTGTGTTCAAACTATCAATACTCTCTTCACCCGTCTGGCGGTCGAAGATCTTGTAGCTACCGTTGGCCAATACTTCAATGCGATTGTCATTTTGCATCACAATGACTTTACTGCCTTTCGTTCCTACTACCCAATTACGACGAGGGCTTTGCATTGGCTGTCCAATGGAGTAATCGTCGGAAAGTGCTTTGCAGCCTAAATTTTCTAGCACGGTGGCCGGAAAATCTAAGTGACTAGACAGGGTTTTGTTTAGAGCGAAGTTTGCATACAAAGGTACTTGCTGAATATCATCACGATTAGACGCAAGTTTAGAGATAATCACCTGATTATTATCCAACACACCTGATGCTATCAATTGTTGAATATTTTCAGCGCTAACAAAGCCTACTGCTAATTTCGGTTTATCAGAAATACTTGCCTTGGCAAAGGTGTCAAAGCCTGAATTTAACGCCGTTAATTTATCATTTTCCAAAGATAAATCAGAATATAAATAAACAGGTAGTCCTAGCTTTTGCGGAAGCTCTAACATTAACGGAGTTTTATTCGCTAATTCAGATGTATAAATTTCAGGCAAACCAAACAGGCTCGAAAATTGAGAAGAATGCTGGTTAGAACTCAAGTCATAATGATTGTTGTACGCTGTTAGCGAAGAGTTCTGTAGATTTAACTCGGTATCATCGGTTTGTATAAGTAACACAAGACGCTTGTTAATGTTTATGCTGCAATAAACAGGTTTTACTGGGTAGTTAACTCCATGAACGCTGCGATCAAACTGCAGTGCTTTGCGCTGTTTATAATTTTCTATATCCAATAAACCATACTTCGACATGAGTGCCTTAGCTGTAGCTGGATAGGATAGGGGGAACAAGTTATCTTGTTTAACTATAGGTTGGTACAAGTTTGCGTCAGCCCAAATGTGCAACGCATGACTACACACAAAACAGACTACAAATAAACTGCTAATAGGAGCACCTAAACGAAATTTTTGTAATCGTTCAATTCGTTTCCATAACGCGTTTGCGAGTATCAGTTGGAATGATAACCATACGACAAATAACAATAACAAAAAGCCCCATTGCTGCCATCCAAAAGCATTGATAACAGGCTGGGTTTCGCTTTTAATTAAATCAGCAGAGCCAAAGTTAAGATGTAAGCCATATTTAGTATATAACAAGGCATCAAAAGCTAAGAGGGCCAAGCCCAAAGCTGCAATAGTAGATGCCGCCCCTCGTATGAAGCGTGATTTAGGAAACGCATAGATAAGGGGTAAGACTAAAATCACAAACGCGAAAAAAGTTAAGAAGCCAATATGGCTAACCCAATTAACTAATAGAAAGGTAATTCCCAACAATGAGTCTGGTAAGGGTGATGCAAAAACGTAAATTCCAGCGATCACTAAAGCGACGACAATATTGGTAAGAGTAAACCAGTGACCCCAAGTGACTAACTTGGTTAACATTATACGGCGGGGTGTTTCTGAGAGTATCATTTATTTTTGTTTTCCATTGATACTTTTCATCAAGATTTGTGTAAACTGAGCGGCCATTTTTTCGCGCTGGTTATCGTTTACTTGATGCAAAAAGATGTTGGTGATTACATTTCCCAACGCCATTAAAGATAAATCTCTGTTTGCTTCATTTTTTTCAAGAGCAAATACGATGTCATTCATTAGCGCTTCAAATTGAGCGTCTGAATATTTGGATTGTTGCGGCATGTTTGAACCTTTAAACCGATTTAGGTAAATAGTAACAAGTATTCGAACAGATAGTAACTAGGTGCTGTTTATTCAATGGTCGGTTTTTTTATTTTTTATCACTTTAGAAGGTTAGATTTTCATGAGCGCTGTTATTCAACACTTTGTGGTACATCAATTAGGTATAAATGAACAACAAGAATTAACGGTTGTTCCCAAAAGCACCTGTTTTGACGTTACGCCTGATATTGAAACACTGGCACAGCAAATCAATCAAGTGTTCAATCAAAAGCCAGGCAAAGGGGTCGGAAGTTTTATTGATCAACAGTCTCAAACTGATGATCCAGCTGATGAAGACGCAATTAAAGGGAACGATGCGTTCCGGACTGAATTATTAGCGATGATTGCCCAGCCTGACACCTTTATTGATTTCAGTGTTGCCAGTTGTGAAAAGCTCAAAAAAAGTATGCTAGAGATGGCGACGGTGGAAACCGGCTTTGTAATCTTTAGTCACTATGAATTTTTAGCCACCGAGTATTTAATGATCGCGTTGTTAAATACTAAACAACACGTTGAAATCACCGAAGGGTTAGAATTAACTTACAGCGATCACCTTGACCTTGCAAAAATGCAACTGGCGGTAAGAATTGATTTAACCCAATTAAAAACGCAACCTGAACAAAATCGTTATATTAGTTTTATTAAAGGTCGAATGGGCAGAAAAGTGTCTGATTTCTTTATGCACTTTATTGGTTGTGAAGAGCTTGTAGATATTAAACAGCAAAATAAACAACTGCTGAAAACAGTAGATGAGTTTATTGCCTCTGAACAATTAGATAAAGAAGAACAACATCAAACCCGCCAAATTGTGTCCGATTATTATAAGGCTAAATTGGAACAAGGGGATGACATTCAAATTGAAGAATTGTCACAAAGCTTGCCTCAAGAAGAGGGGCGGAATTTTGTAGACTTTAATCAACAAGCTGAAACGCCTTTAGAATCATCGTTCCAAGCGGATCGCAGTGCATTAAAAACCTTGGCTAAGTTTAGTGGTCAAGGTGGCGGTATTAGTTTGAGTTTTGACCGAGCATTATATGGTGATCGTGTGCAATATGATTCAAATTCAGACACCTTATTAATTAAAGGCATCCCGCCTAATTTAAAAGATCAGTTAACTCGAAATAACAGCTAGGTTTGTCTAATACAAACATGCCGTTGTTATCTGAATGCGATATACTTGCGCATCTTTAAACGTTTATTCACTAGATTAAAATTACAGGACTACTTTACACTATGCAGCTTTTTGTCAACGACTTAACCGTAATGGACTTTTCCTACCTTTGTGCACAAAGAGGGATGGTTGGTGAAAGTTGGATTGTGGATGTGGTCTTAGATGGTGAACTTAACGAAGAAAGTATGGTACTCGACTTCGGAAAAGTGAAAAAAGAACTTAAGTTTCTTATCGACGAATATGTCGATCACAAATTACTTGTGCCGGCGGAACATGCATTTAGCAAAATTAAGCGTGATGCCAATAGCGGTGAAGTAAAAGTGGATTTTCTGCGACCAGATGGTAAGTCCATTCACCTTCTGTGCCCGGCTGAAGCTTATGCGTTTGTTTATGCAACAGAAGTCGATATCGAGTCTGTCGGCCAATACTTAAAAGAGGTAATTGCCACCCATCTTCCAAGTAATGTTGATGGAATCGAATTAATCTTGCGTCCCGAAGTGATTAATACGCCATTTTATCATTACACCCATGGCCTAAAAAAACATGATGGTAACTGTCAGCGTATTGCTCACGGACACCGTTCTAAAGTTGTGGTGTATGAAAACGATGAATTGAATTTAGATTGGCAGGAGTATTGGTCCAAACGTTGGCAAGATATATACATTGGTAGTGAAGAAGACATTATCGACGGCCAACAAAGTGTTTTATCTGAGTTTGTTGAAGATATCACCACGCACTTTTTCTTTAATTACGAATCATCTCAAGGTGAATTTTCACTGGCGATTCCTAAATCTGAATGTGACATTGTAAATACTGACTCCACAGTGGAATGTTTAGCCCAATTTATGGCGTTAGAATTAAAACAACAACGTTCACAAAGTAGTTTCAAAGTGCTTGCATTTGAAGGGGTTGGAAAAGGAGCCATTGCGTATGCTTAAAATCTTATTTGTTAGTTTTTTTAGTTTATTGGTGAGTTTGAACACCCTAGCAGTTGAACTGCAAGGAGAGTTTTCCCAAGGATCACTAATACGCGGAAAAGCGCCTGAAGGCAGCCAAGTGTGGTTGGATGGCAAAGCATTAGAGGTATCTGAGCAGGGTTATTTTGTATTTGGTTTTGGTCGTGACGCCGAGCTAAAACATGAACTTAGCTGGCAGGCACCAGAACAGCCTAAACAACTCCAAGAAGTAATTTTGAAAAAGCGTGAATACAATATTCAACGGATTGAAGGGTTACCACCTAAAATGGTCACTCCTCCTGAAGATGTTTTGGCTAGAATTCGCTTAGATAACCAACAAGTGGCTAAAGCACGGGCCCTCCGTGACTCGCGTACTGACTTTATGCAAACCTTTATTTGGCCTGCAGAAGGCCCCATCAGCGGCGTATACGGCAGTCAACGGGTTTTAAATGGTCAGCCTAAAAGACCGCATTTTGGGATTGATGTTGCCGCACCAACAGGAACACCTGTTTATGCTCCCGCCGATGGGATAGTTACCCTTTGGGTACCTGATATGTATTATTCAGGTGGCACTATGATTATCGACCATGGTCATGGTGTTTCCTCAACGTTTCTGCATTTACATGCCGGTCATGTAGAAGTGGGCCAGACAGTAAAGCAAGGTCAGTTGGTAGCAGAAATAGGGGCTACTGGGCGTGTAACAGGCGCACATTTAGATTGGCGAATGAATTGGCAGAATCAACGAGTTGATCCTGCGTTTCTTGTCCCTACAAGAGTCGCTGATTAAAATAAATTCTTTGCTAAAAACTGTACCATGGCTATCTGGATTTGGTGATATATTTTGTATTGAGTCATAAACAAAGGTTTCTGCGATGAAATACGATTTAGACATGAGTACAATTATTGGCATTAAACCCATGAAAGCCTCTGAAGTGGTAAAAATACATCGAGTGTTGGATGGTTTTGAACCAAACGGCGTCGCTTTCGAAGATGTATTGCAACAAACTAAAATGGATCCTGTTCGGTTAAGAGAGTTATTAGATAAGTACCATTTTTACTTTACCGAGGTGGGAGACTCCTCCCGTTATATTGTTAATCGTTACCACTACGACGAATCTGATTTAGATGAAGTTATTGACAGTATAGAGAGACGAAACATACGTTTTGCCATCGCTAAATTTACACCATTCTTTTTAATCGGCTTGCTGTTTTGCAGTGCTACAATTGGATTTATGCTCTCAGCCATTGTTAATAAGAATGGCGGTTATTTTTAGTCTCGACTTGGCCGAAATAGGTACAAAAGCCTGTGAGTAATCTTTATGTTGTGGAGTGATAAGTAAAACTCCACAAGGAAAATAAAGGCAAAAACTCATTCAAGGCAAACACAGGCATTCAAGGCAAACACAGGCAAGAAGTAGTCTACGAAAGTAAATACACTCAGGGTAAATTCATTTGAGCTAAATTTACTCGAGCTACTAAGAGCTTAGATCAATAACGGTGTTAATTGTTCTAAACACCGTTATTAAATGGTTGTGCTAAGAGTTCAGCCACAGAGCTTGCTTTTGTTGATCAGAGGTTGTTAGGTAAACAGTGTCTTTGGATGCGGGTAGTATTGGCATCTCAAAGGTTTTTAACTTGCCATCGCGAAACACAAACAATTTCACTAAAGTCTGATCTTGATAATTCTCTAGGGTACTGAAAAACGTATCTTTGTTTATTTGCCATTGTTCAATAGCAATCAGGTTGTCTTTAACCTGTAAACCCGCTTTAAATGCTGCTGAATCTTCTAAAACTTGTTGAATTGAAATGCCCGCTGCTGCAGATTCAAAAGTAGCGCCAAAATCAAGAGTAAGGGATTCTTCCGCTGGTTTTCCCCCTTTGTCACTGGCGTCTTTCCTTGCTCTAAAATGCATTTCAACACCAAACTCGGCTAGCAATTCCTCCGTTGGCAGAGGGCAGGTAGAATACAAAGCGGTGTCTAGAAAATTATCCAAATCAAGATTTAAGTCTTCTTTCAATATCCGTTGAATTGAGTCGTTTTGAGTGCCCAAATTGACTGACCCAAATTGTTGCCAAAGTAATTTTAATAGGTCAAAAATAGTGTGCTTGTGATTGGACTCTTTGCGAATTAATAAATCTAAGCACAGGGCGATTTCCGCTCCCTTAGCATAGTAACTTACGATATTGTTAGCAGCACTGGCATCTTGCTGATAAAAACGAGTCCAAGCGTCATAACTGGACTCTGTCACCGTTTGCTTGGAATAGCCTGGGTTACGTTTGAGCCGCGTTAAGGTTTGAGCCAAAACTTCAAAATAACTGGCTACGTCAATTAATTCGCAGCGCAACAAGCTCAAATCATCAACATAACTGGTAAAGCCTTCGTAAATCCATAATTGCTCTGAATAGGTTTCTTTACTTAAATCTAAATTAATAAACTCCGCCGGCTTTGTTCGTTTAACATGCCAAGTATGGAATAACTCGTGGCTGCATAAACTTAAAAACGTACGATAGCCGTCTGGCATTTTATGTTGCTGCGCTTTTGTGGGAAGTTGATTACGCGGGAATTGTAATATTGTCGAGTGGCTGTGCTCTAAGCCGCCAAACCCAGATTCACACAGCAACGTAATAAATAGATAACGATCTATTGGCGTGTTGTTGTCAAAAAGGTTTAAATGGTGTTCACAAATTTTCGGTAAGTCTGTACAGATCCTTGCCATATCAGCTTGATGAGAACCGGTTAAAATAAATTCAAACTCCACGTTTTTAACTGAAAAGCGGGCAATATCCAGTTCACCTAAAATAACCGGGTGGTCAATCAACGTTTGGTAATTATCAGCTTTAAAAGACTGAGTTAATTTGTTGGTTTGAGTTTGCAACATGGCCGTTGCAATTGACCAGGTATCTGACTTTGTTTCGGGTAGGCTAACATTGACACTACATGGGCCACAGTAGCCGTCGACTTCGAAGAAAACACTAGTGCCATTAAAAAATGCATATTCATCGCAGATGTAGGCGCTTCTCACCGACAAATCAAACGCATACACAATACTTTCAATATGAACCTTGCCAGTCTCCGTGCTAACTTGCCAAGTTTGTTTATCTAGCTTCTCTATATGCAAACTGTTTTGATTATCATCATAGGCTTTGAGTGACACAATGTTCTTGGCAAAATCTCGGATCATGTAACTGCCTGGGATCCAAGCGGGGAGTTTGAACTTGATATCTAGCTTGCCAGGAATATTGATAGTTTGAATGACTTTAAATGTGTGACCGGCTATTGAGTCAACTGTAACGGCGTAATGAACTTGTTCAGGTGTTTGCAAAGTTGTGCTCTATTTAAACTGTAGTGATGTGAATTGACCGCCAGTTTACTCCTAGTAAATGGCGAAATGATAAGGTTCAAGCATAACCGATAGCCAGTGTTGAGTTAAGTCTAAAACAGGGTAAGGCATTGATATTAT
The DNA here is from genome assembly GCF_039982535.1 of Aliiglaciecola sp. Lineage (NCBI taxonomy): Bacteria > Pseudomonadati > Pseudomonadota > Gammaproteobacteria > Alteromonadales > Alteromonadaceae > Aliiglaciecola > Aliiglaciecola sp. The sequence goes on along the minus strand of NZ_JBDWYG010000065.1, from coordinate 19,528 downwards.
TCTCTGATAGGGCAGTTAAAAGTTGTAGAGTCGTAGTTTAAATGATAAAAAACATACAATTCATAGGGATTTATGACTTCAGTGATAATCTACTGTTAACCTTTAGGAGAATTCAAACAAGTGGCAATAGTGCAGGAAAAAGCGGGCTTATCTCGGCAAGATTTGCGTAAATTGCGCGCTATGCGTCCCGGGTTAGCTTTGGATCTGCAAATTATGGCTGGGTCTGGTGTCTCAAGGATTAAGACCGAATTTGTGGGGATGGACGGTAACCGCTTTTTAATCATTAAGTTTCCTGATGAAACTCGTTGGGGTAATTTAGGGGATGTGATATATCCTGATGCTGTTTTAGTGGTGCGCTATATTCATGAAGAAGACGCTGGAGAAGTGGTTGCATTCAAAGTTAAAATTAGTGTCATAGTTAACAGTCCAGCACGTTATATATTTACGACATTCCCGGTTTCACTTCAATGTCATGCGTTAAGAAGCGAGCAACGAGCACAGGCCCATGTGCACGTAACCGTGGTGGAAACGGAAACTGATGTGATGCTATTTGATGGTTTGATTGTGGACCTATCCTCAAGCGGATGTAGAGTGTCTGTAGATCGGCAATTGGTTAAACAAAAGTTAGCCATTAAAAGTCATATTACGTTAGCGATTAAAAATCCCGACGGAAAAATATCCGAATTAACGGGTATAGTTATGAATCAAAAAGTGGATGAGATTCGTTTTTACTTAGGTGTTAAATTTGAAGCATCTGAGAAAGTTGTAGAAGGTTTGCTACATCAGTTGATGATAGCGTAATCTATGCATAGCAACATTATAGGCGTTGTCGTGGGGATAACTCCTAATTAGGTAGCATCACAATTAATAATTAAAAATAATTTATATTGTGCAGAGCTAACGCTCCATTTAAGAGGTATTTATGCGCAGAGTTGAAATGTTATTAAACGAATATGGCGAAAGTCATAAAAATAAAACGAATATTCTTATTCACGGAATTGCTGTACCAGCCATTTACTTTGTGACTTTTGCACTGATTTGGTGTATTCCAACTCCTGAATTTTTGAATCATTTCGATATCACTTGGGCCCATGTGATTTCTATTCCCGTGCTTTGGTATTACTTTAAGTTGTCAGGACCAATTGGTGCAGCCATGACCTTGCTTACCATTCTTTGTTTTGGTGGCGTGAGGCTGTTAGTTTATTTGAATATATCGGTGTGGCAATTTAGCTTGGCATTATTCGTTATTATGTGGATTTTACAATTTGTTGGGCACAAAGTTGAAGGTAAAAAGCCATCATTTTTCAAAGATTTACAGTTTTTATTAGTGGGTCCAGCATGGTGGTGGGTTCATTGGTTAAAGCGATTTAATATTCAATATTAAATGAAGGTAGAGCCTTACTTAAGTAAGGCTCTGGCCACAACCTAAGAAACGGATCCGCGCAAATTCAATTTTGTTTTTTCCACAAGATATAACCCAATCCAGTCTTTTGCTTAATCTGCTGCCTTTGCGACAAACCTAACTAAGGTTGGGATTAATAACGAGTTTTTTGGATCTAGCAGGCGTATACTCAGGGCTTAACTTGTTCACTTGAGAGCGACTATTGTTCAATTGGCAAAAACTATACGAAAATCGTGAAAGACTATTTTGGACCCTTCATACTGGAGGGTGGTTTGGTTTCGCGATAGTTTATTACATTGGTTCATTCTTGCATGATGTGCGCGGAATTTGGATACTTGTTATAGTTCTTAATGCTATGGCGGGTTGGCTGTTAACTATACCTCTTCGCTACATTTATCGATGGGCTCATCAACAAAGTGCTTGGAAAATGCTACTGACAGTAGCAGCCAGTGCATATTTCATCGCTTTATTCTGGGCGGTTCTAAAGAATATTAATTATTGGGAAATTTATAAGCACGGCTATCGACCTGATGCCTGGTTTATGTATTTTACTAATACTATCAACTCGCTGATCATGGTGGTGTGTTGGAGTGGTTTGTATTTTGGGATTAAGAACTTCCAAATGCTACAAAAAGAAAAGCAAAATGCCCTCAAAGCGTCAACAATGGCCCATCAAGCGCATTTGAAAATGCTTAGATATCAACTTAACCCTCATTTTTTGTTCAATACATTGAATGCCATTAGTACACTAATTTTGGTTAAAGACAATAAAACCGCTGAGGCTATGGTCAGTCGCTTAAGTGATTTCCTACGCTATTCTCTTGATAAAGACCCCATTAAAAAGATTTCTCTTAAACATGAGATACAAGCGTTAGAGTTGTATTTAGAAATTGAAAAAGTACGCTTTGACGAGCGTTTAGAGGTTGAGTGGGATATCGCTGATGATTGTAACGATGCCTTGGTGCCTAGCCTTATATTGCAACCCATCATTGAAAATGCCATTAAGTATGCTATTTCCAAAATGGAAAAAGGCGGTAAAATAAAAGTGGTTGCTAAATCTTTCGGGCGAGATTTGATGCTTGAAGTCAGTGACAATGGCCCTGGTGCGGATATTGAAAATGGCCAGCTAAACCGAAGCAATGGTGTTGGACTGCCTAATATTCAAGAAAGACTTAACTCATTGTATTCCAATAACTTTTCTTACGTCGTATCTCACAATCAACCAACCGGTTTAAAAGTGAGCATTCGAATTCCTTTTGAGGTGAATGAAGGTGACAACTAAAATTAAAGCGTTGATTGTTGATGATGAGCCGTTAGCTAGAAAGGGCTTGGCGGTAAGGTTGCAAGAATTTGACAATATTGAAGTATTGGGAGAATGTCAAAACGGTCTAGAAGCAGTTTCTGTCATTCCTCAATTACGTCCTGATTTGGTTTTCCTCGATATACAAATGCCTGGACTGAACGGCTTTCAAGTGATTAATAAACTACGGGAATTACAGCAACCTATTCCCATTATTGTGTTTGTTACCGCTTATGACAGCTATGCTATTAAAGCCTTTGATATTCATGCATTAGATTACGTTTTAAAACCCATTGATGAAAAACGCTTGCGAGTAGCAATCGAAAAAGTAACAGCGGTATTCGGTCAAACCACCGAAGGTGAGCAAAAAATAAAACTCGCTAAGTTAGTGGCGGAGTTCACCGGGGATGATTGCGAAGATATTTTACAACGTTTGGCATCAGGTGAGAGTTTAGATAACAAACGTTATCCGTCGATACTAGCGATTAAAGATGGTTCTGAAGTCACTCGGGTTGCCGTTGATGATATTCAATGGATTGATGCCGCAGGGGACTACATGTGTGTTCATGCACTTGATGGCACTCACATTATGCGTCGGACTATGAAAGAATTGGAAGAAGAGTTAGATCCTCGAAAATTTGTCAGAGCCCATCGTTCAGCCATCGTCAATATTCAGTATGTTACTAAAATGGTAAGCCATGTTAGTGGTGAATATCATCTTGTACTTAGTAACGATACTGAGTTAAAAGTTAGCCGCAGCCACAGAGATAAAGTGAAGGAAATGATTAGGGTGTAATACCCTCTATTTTCACTAATCAACGCCTAGTGTGTAAATAGCAGCTTCAGTCACATGCCTTAATGTGGCTGAGCTCAAAGATCCTAACGGCACTAAGGACGTTTTAATATATCGAATAAATCTTGCTGGATTTTAACTAAGTAAGGATCTAAAGCTTTATTTTTCTGCCAACTGGTTTGTATATCATTGCACACTAATTGTTGATTTATTTCACCCACCATAACGCCAGATTTACCTTCAAGTGCCATTTCAACAGCAAAGGCTCCCAGTTTGGTTGCTAAAACTCTGTCTTGAGATACAGGAGAACCGCCTCTTTGGATATAACCTAGGATCACCGGACGGCAATCAATCTGAGTTTTTTCAGTGAGCATTTCAGCAAGATTAGTGATGCCATCTGGCCATAGGTTTTCCGTTACCACTACGATATAACTGGAATTTCCTCTGCGCTTTTTCACCGCCTCGATATGTTCAACTAAATTTTCTAATTCATGGTCGCAACTACGGGATATTTCTGGCAGTAAAATATGATCTGCAGCAGAGGCAATAGCAGCATTGAGCCCAATAAAACCAGCGTGACGTCCCATTACTTCAATAAGGAAAATACGCTCAAAGGCATCAGCGGTATCTCTAACTTTATCAATTGAATCTAACGCGGTTTCAATCGCTGTGTAGTAGCCTATTGTAGCGTCTGTGCCATTTACATCATTGTCGATAGTGCCGGGAATTCCAATAACTTGACCAGACCAAAACTCAGTGAGGTGTTTTGCGCCGCGAAATGACCCGTCACCTCCAATGACTAAAAGCGCCTCAATACCCAGTGCATCCAAGTTTTTTGCCGCCATCTTTGGGGCATCATCTGATTTAAAACTTAGACACCTCGCACTGTTTAAAATAGTGCCGCCGCGCTGAATAATATTTTGAATGTTTTTCGAACGCAGATTTAAATATTCCTGCTCAAGTAAGCCATTATAACCATGGCGATAGCCATAAACCTCTAAACCATAACGCAAGCTTGTTAACACTATCGCGCGGATACAAGCATTCATTCCCGGCGCATCGCCGCCTGACGTGAGAAGCGCAATCTTACGCATGTATATAATCCCCTTGATTGAACAAAAATTGATAACTCCTTGTTAAACATAGTCCTTATACAAGAAACTATAAAGATTTGAGCATGCAAGGCTATAAATAGGCTAATTGTTTAAAACTGTAATAATTAATGTATTGCTATTGCCTCCCTTGGCCTTGTAGGCAATGATGTTCAATATATGAATAGTACTAAGAGTAATAAGAGATTAATTTTATGAAGTTTACACCTTTATTTGTCAGTGTCTGTTTAGCTGCATTACTATTGCTTGGCGGCTGTACGTCGAAGTTTGCTTATAACAATATTGATTGGATGATGTATTGGTATGTGGACGACTATGTAGATTTAGATAAATCTCAAAAAGTCTTGTTAGATGAAAAAGTTGAAAAATGGTTGAAATGGCACCGCCAAGAAGAGTTAGTTACTTACCGTCAGCATTTAGAAGATCTTAAAGCGGATCTGCAAACGGGTAATTTAACTGCGCAGCAATTGTCTACGCATATACAACGAGGAAACAACCATTGGGCAAGGTTCAGAAATGAAATTAGTCCAGAGTTAGCTGAACTTTCCATCCATCTCAATGATGCTCAGATACAAGAAATGTTTGACGCCTTAGAAAAAGAGAATCAAAAAAAGGAGCAAAAACGCAATAAAAAATCCGCAGAACAGCGCTGGGAAAACGCCATTGAAGACACCCAAGATCAAATTAAAAAATGGGTGGGTAAATTATCTAAGTCACAAAAAGATTTAATTAGCGAATATACGGTTAAGTTTCTGCCTACTTTTGAAGGATGGATAGACTACCGTCGTAACTTTCAAGCTTCTGTTAAAAATATCATGCTGTCTCGTCATGAAGTAAGCAACTATGCAGAAGAAGTCGATTACATGTTTCAACATCCTGAACTATTTAAAACTGCAGAATACCAGCAGGCCAGCGAACATAATCGTAAAATGTATATTCAGTTACTCCTAGAATTACAAACAACCTTCAGTGAAAAACAAACTAAGCATATTTTAAATGAATTAGATGATTTAATTGATGATATAGATGACTTAATCGACGATTAGTCACTTATACAGTCTATTGTTGAATGTTTCTTAACCCTCCTATTTCTGTGTTAAAACTAGTTTAGGTACTGAATCAATTGCGCTTTATTGGTCTTCAAGTTACCAGTCAACCTTCTTCATAAACTTTACCATATTTACATAAACTCCTTGATGTCTGTTTTGTTATGTTATATTAATATGACATTATATTGATATTTCTATAGCTTATTCTGCAAGCAAACCACAACTAAAAACACCAAGGAACTTAGCATGACTATAAGTGACAATAAGAATGCCTGCCGCATGGTTGGAAAACTGCTTTTGGCCTCATCAATAATGTTGAGCTATCAAAATGTCAGTGCTCAAGAGTTAGAACGAATTACCGTTCAGGCGCAATATAAAGAAGAGGACTTACAAACTGTACCTATTGCAATTACAGCCCTCAGTGAAGAAGAAATTGAATTGCGGAATATGACAGACGCGCTTTCCATTAGTAATGCAGTGCCTAATATCTATATTGCTAAAAATGTGGGAGCAGCCAGTGGTATGAAGGTGTTCCTAAGGGGGATTGGTGAAGATGAATCCCGTGTTGGGGTTGATCCTGCAGTGGGTATTTATGTTGATGGTGTTTATATTGGTCGTCAGACAGGAGCGTTGTTAGATTTAGCTGATATTGAGTCGATTGAGGTATTGCGTGGCCCGCAAGGCACCTTATACGGTCGTAACTCTAATGGTGGGGCAATCAGAGTCACCACTAAACAGCCAAGTATTTCAGATCGCACTATTTTAAAAATGTCATTAGGGTCAGATCACTTGACTGACGGTTATCTAATGGTGAATAAAGGGTTAACAGATCAACTGGCCGGTCAGGTATCTGTTTTTAGTAAAAGTCGTCGTGGTTTTATAAAAAATACCGATAACGGTGAATACCTTGGTGATGTAGATAAAGTTGGTGCCCGCGTCGCACTTGCCTATTATGGTGATGTATGGGATTTATCTTGGTCAGCAGATTTCATGAGAGATAATTCAGAGCCAGGTTATTCTTCCTTAGTTGCAGATGATGATGGTGATCTGTTCACAATAGACCAAGCACAATTTCCCACTAGTGGTTTAGTTAACGGTGAAACAGAGTTAGGTGAGTTTTATAATCACCTGTATCAAAGTGGTACCAGTTTCAAAGCACACCGTACCTTTGGTAATGACATTTCATTTGATTCAATCTCCGCATACAGACGGTTAGATCAAAAGATGCTAACCATAGTTTCACTGCCGTTTTTCCAAGACGTGCAACAAAACCAGCTAAGCCAAGAGTTTCGATTTGCCCAAGATGCTGAAGATTATAGTTGGGTAGCCGGAGCCTATTTATTCCGGGAGTCAGCTGACCAATATAGTGAGTTTGTATTCGGTGGTGTTGATATAGATTTATTAACGGAGTCAGCGGGCTTATTTGGTCAATATACCTATAACCTGTCTGATAAATTACGTGTTATTGGCGGCATTCGTTATACCTGGGAACAAAAAGACTTTGATGCCGCGCCAACACCTGATTATTGGAGTGCACTTGGTCAAGCCAATGCCGGACTACAAAGTGATCAATGGGGTAAGTTCTCTTGGAAAGGTGTGGTTTCCTATGATGTAAATGACGTTACTATGGCTTATACCTCCATTACTACAGGTTTTAAATCAGGCGGTTGGTCACCTGATAGTTTTGCTCCAGTACAAGAAGAGTCAGTTGTGACCTATGAAATGGGAGTAAAGAGCGATTTATCTAAATCTTTCCGTCTAAATGTAACGACTTTTTTCAACGACTATACGGATCTACAAACAAGTGGTTCAACAGCTAATGGCTTTACGCGTATTAATGCTGGTGATGTTGAAACCTATGGTATTGAAACGAACATAACTTGGCAGGCTACAGAAGACTTAACCATTGATGCATTCTTAGGGTTACTGGAAGCTAAGTACGTTTCTTTAACCGAAGAAGCCACATTCTTTGTGGAAGAAGATTTTGATTTGAAACAAGCTCCACCGGTGAGCTACGGAGTGAACCTAAATTACGTTAAAGAAGTGGGGCAGGGGCAATTAATTTATAATGTGCAATATGCCTATACCGATGATCAATTCAATGATTTGGCCACCACTGATCTTATTAAACGTGAAGCCACTGATATCTTAAATGCTCGTGTCGCTTATAAATGGGGCACAGAAGTGGAATACAATATCGCATTGTGGGCTAAAAACGCGTTAGATGAAGAGTATGCTGCATCCGGTACGACTGGCAATTTAGCGGTTTATCCAGGCGATCCTCGTACCTTTGGTATCGACTTTTCGATAAATTATTAATCGGCCTAAATAACTGTAATTCTTAACGATAATACGGTTAAATAGCGGAATTAAAACTCGAAAAATAGTCAGCGGTAATGAAAGCATGAAATTTATGTTAAACGGATTTTTTCTATCTTTGATAACCGCTGTTCTGTGGGGCATTTTGCCCGTATTTTTGCAAATATGCCTACAAGCCCTCGATAGTATGACAATTACGTGGATACGTTTTTTATTCGCTGGGCTTGTAGTGTTTGTTTTGTTGTTCAGCCGTAATGCGTTACCGAATATTTTAAAACAAGTGCCAAGAGCGCAGTTTATATTGCTCATAGCAGCATTAGCTTTAGTGGTGAACTACGTATCTAATGTAAAAAGCTTAGATTATGTCAATCCTGAAACGGTGCAAGTGGTGATGCAAATCGCACCTATTCTATTGATGTTAGGTGGCATCGTGTTTTATAAAGAGCATCTTAATCGCCTTGAAATTATCGGAGCTGTCATATTATTTGTCGGTTTAGGTCTGTTTTTTAGTCCCAATTTAGGCTTGTTGTTTTCATCAATTAATTCGTATAACTCAGGTATTTTATTAGTGGTACTGGCCGCTGTAACTTGGGTTGCATACGCGCTCATGCAAAAAGTACTACTAAGGTCGTTTACCGCCAAACAATTAACCTTACTTATTTACCTTATCGGTATCTTTGCTCTTACACCTTTTATTCATCTATCTGCGTTAACAGATTTAACTCAATTACAGAGTTTTGCTTTACTGTTTTGTTGTTTAAATACCGTAATTGCTTATGGCTGTTTTACCGAAGCCTTAAATGTTTGGAGTGCTGCTAAAGTTAGTGCGGTGATTGCAACTGGACCGGTATTTACATTTATAAGTGTGGTGATTGCACAGCAACTGCTGCCAGAACAGTTTAGTTTAATAAAGCTTAATGAATTTGTCCTGCTAGGAGCGGTTTGTGTTGTGGGAGGCTCCATGACCACAGCGTTAGCCAAACGTAAAGTGGTCAAGCCCGTGGTGTAGTCACAAGCATTTTCCTAATGAAAGTATTTGAATATCCCATTTCACCCAATAGCCTCTAGCCAGCACTAAATAGTGAGTGTTTAGTGCGTAGGCTCAATCATTAAATCTCCTTACAAGACGAGCGTTTTATCAAAGAACACGGAATCATGAGCTTTTCCGAAGAGGGCACTTTACTGTTGATATTATTGAGCAATAACTTTGTTGCTTGCCGGCCTATTTCATAGGGGTTTTGGGTGATAACCGTAATCGGTACTTTAAAATATTCCGCCATGGGGATGTCATCAAACCCTAATAAAGAAACATCATCGGGGATCACTATATTTGCAGCATTTAACTCGGATAATAATTCAGTGGTAATGCCCAAATGTTGGGTGAAAAATACCGTGGGGGGATTGTCTGATTGCAAGAAGTCGACGGGGGATTGTTCAAACCCTGTCTCACGGTGCCAATATTTAATCAGCTGTTCATCCATAGGGATGCCATGCTTTTGTAAGGCATCGGAATAACCTAGAAATCGATCTTTGCGCGACTTCACCTGTTTAAAGTCTTGTGTGACAAAACAAATCCGTTTGTGTCCTAATTGAATTAGGTACTCAGTAGCTTCAAACGCGGCCTTTCGGTAGTCGGAAATAATAATATTCTTTTCATTACCATCATGTTCGAGTTGGAAGTGAACAATGGGTAAACCATTTTCACTGTATTTATTGATTAAATCAGTATTTTGTCCTGATGAGGCGATAATAATCCCATCAACTCGCAACTGATTGAGGGTCTCCAAGGATTTCGCTTCTACTTTTGGATCCACATCTGTGTTGTAAATTAATAAGTTGTACTCACTGGTTTTACAGAAGTCGTCAATGCCTCTTATGGTCCGGCTGGTATAAAAACCGGTTATATCCCTCACAATCACGCCAATGGTTTTGGTTTTATTCATTTTAAGGCTGCGAGCAATTGGGTTGGGAACATAATCCAGATCGCTAATGGCTTGTTTAATCCGCTCTTTAGTTTTTTCCGACATGTAATCAAAACGCCCATTCAAATATTGAGAGACGGTACTATTTGATACCCCAGCGCGTTCAGCTACGTCGATAAGTTTTGTTTTTGCCATTTAAATATTTCTTTAAAAAGTCCTAATGAGTCGGATGTTGACATTTTGCAACAATATGTTAACTTAATCAACTAAATCGTTTTAGTAAAACCTTTTAGTTTTTGTATCTTATTGATAATGTTAGGTAATCTAACAAGAGGCAAAGTGTGGAAATTTCGAATATTGAGTACTTGGTAATTATTGGTTATCTAGCGTTAATTGTTATCGTTGGTTTTGTTTTTAAAAAATTCTCAGCCAATACGGATGATTATTTTAAAGGTGGCTGTAAGGGCACTTGGTGGCTCGTTGGGAGCAGTGCCTTTATGAGTGCCTTTAGTGCTTGGACCTTCACCGGTGCGGCGGGCATTGCATACGAATCTGGCTTTTCTGCCATGTTTATCTTCTTTGGCAACGTCCTTGGTTTTTTTGTGAACTTTCTATTTATGGGACCCTGGTTACGACAGATGCGCGTGACTACCTTTCCTGAAGCCATTGCCAGCCGTTTTGGCGAAACAACCCGTGATTTTTATGCATATTATGAAGTACCAATTCGTATTTTATACTCTGCCATGGCTCTTTACGGTCTGGGCATATTTTGTTCCGCCGTTTTTGGTTATGACATCAATTATGTGATTGTGGTTTGTGGCATTGTGGTCTTGCTGTATTCAGCAACCGGCGGTCGTTGGGCGGTAATGGCCACTGACTTTCTACAAGGATTAATTCTAGTACCCCTTACCTTAATTGTTGCTTGGTTGTGTTTGGATGCCCTTGGCGGTGTTGGCAATTTATTTTCAGAAATAGAAGCTCAGGGCTTAAGCGAAGAATACAGTATGGTCAATTCTGCGACTTTGTTTGGTGGGGCTTATACCTGGGGCTGGGCGAGCGCAATGATGGCCAAACAATTCATCGTCTTTAACTCAATGAATGCTGCGCCACGCTACTTTTCAGTCAAAGACGGACGGGAAGCCCGCAAAGCGGCCCTGTTTTGTTCAATATTAATGTTATTAGGCAGCCTTATCTGGTTTTTACCGCCAATAACTGCACGACTTCTTTATCCTGAACTTGTAATGGCCTTCGATATCGCAAAACCGGCAGAGGCCAGCTATGCGGTTGCCAGTATTAGTTTGCTGCCGGTGGGGCTTGTTGGGTTGATTGTGGTGGCTATTCTAGCGGCAACAATGAGCTCCATGGACACGGGTTTGAATACCAACGTTGCTATTTTGATTAAAGATATTTATCCCAAAGTTGCCCGCAGACTACGTTGGCAATCTAAAGGAGAGTCGGAGCTTTTAAATTATGGTCGTACCCTAACTTGGGTGATGGGATTTTTAATCGTTGTTTTAGCCCTGTATTTCGCTCAGCAAGATGGCTCAGGAATTTTTGAGATCATGTTGCAGGTGGGAACTTTGTTATCTATGCCCATTACCATTCCGTTGTTATTAGGCATGTTTATTCGGCAAACGCCTTGGTGGGCGGCATTGTCGTCCATTGCATGTGCATTAATTTTTTCTAGTTTGGCTTTCTTCGAAGTTCCTTTGAGTTATTTAGGCTTTTCACAAGCTTATAGTGATGGCTTCGAGTGGAACTTCCAGCAGCAATTTTTTGGCGTGCTGGGCACTGGTACATTCGGTTTTCTAATTTCCATGTTATTTGCACCTAATGCCAACTCTGCACACCGCAAAATGGTCAATGCATTTTTTAAAAATATGAAGACACCCATCGATTTTGAAAAAGAAATAGGTGAGGGCAACGATTTGAGTCAATTAACCGCCATCGGCCAATTTGGCGCCGCAGTAACGGGGTTTATTACCTTAATGTTGTTAATCCCTAACCCCCTAGAGGGCAGGATAGCGATTTTGGTGCTTGCAGTAATTATCGGTGTGATAAGTGCCTTAATGCTTAAAGCTGGTAAACCACCGGCTAAAGAAATGAATTCCACTGCGGCCCAGGTTAAATAATGGCGCACTGCTATTTCACGTACCGCAACTTATCTACGAAAATGAATTTTGATTACAGGAAGAAACCATGAACTATTTACTTATCAACGAACAACTGGATACCCTGAAGGCTGAGATTAAAACCACTCGTAAAGAGCATTTAACTCGCCTTGTTGAGCAATGTCGGTTGTATGAAGATGAAGTACTTTCTAAAGAACATCCACATACCAGCATTACTTACATGGGCATGGCAGCTGCAAATTTAAGTTTGGCGTATTTACTCACCGAGCAAGAACATTATTTGACTGAGGCAAAACGTTGGATTTTCACCGCGGTTGATTACGATGTGTGGGGTTATGGTTTTCTAGTGGATGTTGACCTTAGCGCTTCGTGGATGCTATTTGGATTAGGTTTATCCTATGACTGGCTTAAAGATCACCTTAGTGATGAGGAACGTCAAAAATTTCTAAATAAACTAATCCTGCAAGGCAACAAAATTTTTGATTATGGACAGGAAAACCTAGGCCATTGTTGGTCTACCAATTATTGGCAGAATCACAATTGGATAAATTATTCAGGATTGTTGACCACCGCATATGCCATTCGTCCAGAGCATTCAGGGGCTCAGGTTTGGATTGATGAAATTCAAGATAACTTTGATAAGGTCTTTGACTATTTACCTGAAGATGGCTCTAACTATGAGGGTACAGGGTATTGGCGATTTGCCATGAACTTCTTCTTAGTTGCCGCAGATTTGATCCGTAAAGACGGCGGTACTGACCACTTTAAAACCGGCTTTATGGAAAATACATTTGATTATCGACTGTATCAGTCTGCGCCCAATTGGGAAGAGAATATTAATTTTGCAGATGTGCACGACAAGCGCAGTTCCCATTCAATATGTGCCTATTACAAAATCGCATCAGAATACAATAATGGCCAAGCACAGTGGTTAGGAGAGATGGTTCGCACTAAATTCTTATTTAGAGAGGCCTATCAAAGCAAAATTTTCCCTGGGATCTTGCCAGAAGCTTTTCTTGAATTGATTTGGTACAACCCTGAGATAGAGCAACAATCTCCAGAAAACTTACCGCTTACTAAATACTTTCCTGATCTTGGTTTAGTGGTAATGCGCTCAAGTTGGGATACAGATGCCACTCATTTGTCATTTAAATCTAGCCCAGCAGGCGGCCACAAACAGTGGGAGATGAGCTGGCAGCTGGATAAAGAGAATGATTGGAAAACCCGCAGTCTTACCCATTATCACGTGGACTTTAATCAATTTGTGTTAGTCCACAATGGTGCGTCTTTGGTGATTGATGAAGGTTATAACCGTACCTCTAAAGCGGAAATTCATAACTTAATTACCGTAGATGGTACCGGTTGTGTTGGTGAGAAAATTTGGGATGAAGGGGATTTAAGTGACCCAGTATTATTCGATTTAAACTGTAAGGGCATTCATAACGTTTGGCGTGATGTACCTGAAGAAGCCATTGCGAAAGTTGAAGCCTTTTCCAATGAAGATGGTTACGCCTATGTAGTGGGTGAATCCAGTCGAATGTACTATCCAGAAATGCAACTTACCCGAAACGCTAGGCATATCATTAATAGCGAATGTGGTTATTTTATTTTGTTGGATGAACTAGCAAGTGAATTGGAGCATACCTACACTTGGCGAATTCACTCTGAAAAATATGCGAATAAAGTCGCTGACGATCAGTTTGAAATCGTCAATGGCGAAGGAGCACTGAATGTCTTTACTGTTTTTCCTGAAGCACGGGATACAAAAATAGATGAGACCTTGGTGGAAGAGATAATGACCCCCCAGCGACCTGATGACATTCGTCGTATAAGCTTAAAAACACTATTGATTGAAAATCCGCAAAAAAGTCAAAACACTACCTTTTTGAATGTTTTCCAACCTAAAGATGCGCTGCTTTCAGATAAAGAGAATGATATTTCAATACAATCTATTAAAGGCAAGAACTGTATTGGGGTGGAGATTCGCTCTGAGAAGTTTACTGAAACTTTCCTATATTCAAGTGAAAATAGCATAGAGTATGGTGATATTCATGCCCAAACAAAGTGGCTGTCCATTTTAAAGGATAAGGCTGGTAAGTTAGTTAAAACAACAAGTTATGACGGTGTTTAGCCCATTGATGTTGGCGAATATTAATAAATATGAGTATTGGACACGATAAAGTTTGGAGGCATAGATGTTAGATAAGTTTAGTTTAGAAGGAAAAGTTGCGTTAGTTACCGGCTGTAAACGGGGAATTGGTAAAGCCATTGCCTTGGGATTAGCTGCCGCGGGCGCAGATATTATTGGAGTTTCAGCGAGTTTAGAGTCACAAGGTTCAGATGTTGAAAAACAGGTAAATGAACTTGGCCGAAAGTTTACAGGATATCAATGTGACTTCTCGGATCGCACAGCCTTATATACATTCATCCAAAACGTGAAAGCTGACTTCCCAAAAATTGATATTTTAGTTAATAACGCAGGCACCATACTGCGCGCACCGGCGGCTGAACATAGTGATGAGCTTTGGGACAAAGTAATTGACGTTAACCTAAACTCGCAATTCATTTTGAGTCGTGAAATTGGCAAAGAAATGGTGGCCCGTGGCCATGGTAAGATAATTTTTACGGCTTCTTTGTTGACGTTTCAAGGTGGCATTACGGTTCCCGGTTATGCCGCCAGCAAGGGCGCAATTGGACAGTTAGTAAAAGCTTTATCTAATGAGTGGGCTGGTAAAGGTGTGAATGTGAATGCCATTGCACCAGGTTACATTGATACCGACAATACCGAGGCCTTACGCAATGATCCGACTCGTGCTGCCAGCATATTAGAGCGCATTCCACAGGGCCGCTGGGGAACCCCTGAGGACTTTGAAGGGCCTGCTGTATTCCTAGCGTCTGAGGCGTCTAGTTATGTCAATGGTTCCGTGTTGTTAGTTGATGGCGGATGGATGGGAAGATAACTAGTATCGACTTTAACGACAACGCCAAAAATACAAATTTACAACGAACATCTTAGAAAGTAACTGCGGGTCTATCTCCTCTCTCAATGGGAGATAGATTATGCAGTTAATCAACCAATCCTAATTACTTTTCTTTTGGTTTTTGGCCAATAGGTGTGCCATCTTTTTTGCAAATCGTATCAAATTCATCGCGGTAGTAACGCAAATTTACACAGGCCTCTTCATATCTCAGTTTAGCCGTCAGAGCTTGCTGGGGATAATCCGTTTTTAACATGATTTTACGCAATCGTTCGCAATCTTGATGTTGTTGTTTCACTTCAAGCACTTCTTCACAGGGATTGTCGTTACTCACGCAAGCAGATAAAGAAATTAAACAGACACAAGTGCCAACTGTTTTAATTATTTTTTGAAAGGGACGGGAATTAACCATGAAATGCTCTCAGCTGATTGAAATTAATCAGAAACTATACTTTCGCTAACCATAACTGAGTAGCCGTAAAAAAGCTATCGAATAAAAATTTTACCGTTTAGTGAAGCTGAACTTGGATTGCTGCAAACAAATTGTGAAGGCGGATTAAAATAGTCGACCTGCGGATCGCAGCTTCTCCTCCGGCCCCATCAGGGATTTATTTAATCTTGAGTTTAGATTTGAACGGAAGTCGTTCAAAAAAAAGTGGTGGAGGGGGCAGGATTCGAACCTGCGAAGGCTGAGCCGGCAGATTTACAGTCTGCTCCCGTTGACCGCTTGGGTACCCCTCCAAAGAGGCGCGTATACTAACAGGAAATTTCAGTCTGTAAATAGAATTAAAGATTTTTTTTTAATTTACGATAAAAAGTAGATGAAAAGGAAAATACGTTGACGGCTGAAATAACCCCAGAATCTAAAGTGGTTGTTTCCGATCTTGAGTGGTCGGGGACCCTCAATCGTGCGTTACAGCAAGGGGATAAGTTCGCATTGCTATTAGCAATGTTGGAAGATGATTACCTGCAACGTCCTAACATCAGTGATGACAATGATGAGCCTAGTCATTTTCCCAGCAGTATTACAAAACATCACTATCCACAAACGCCGCTACAAGCAGAAGAGCAGGACTGGTCGTTAGCTCGCACCACTAGCCAGTTAATGGCGCAAAATGTTACTGATGCTATTCTTTGGCAGCAAATGCATCCACAACCATTGTCTACCTTCAATGATGCAAAACGTATTGAACCTGAAGTTATCATTAACTGTGGTTTGCAAACCCAACAACGATTCCATAGTGAACAGCCACATAAAATAAAAGTAGATGAAACCAAACTATACGATATTTTAAATGGGATGAGTTGATCCACGACTAATTAACCTTATTTAATATAAGGTTTTTGCAAAATTATCCGTAGTTGGTATAATCCGCGCCGCAAAAAATATGCTTTGGTTTTACGTTCCAATTCGCAAAAAGGTAAAATATGTCTAAATTCATTGTTTGCGCAATGTACAAATTTGTTGCGCTTGAAAATTATAAAGAAATGCGTCAGCCACTTCTTGACGTGTTAGAAAATCACAATATTAAAGGAACTTTGCTACTGGCTAGTGAAGGTATCAATGGCACAGTTTCTGGTACCCGTGAAGCTATCGACAGCTTAGTTGCTTATCTTAATAGTGATCCCCGCATTAACCCGATTTCCTGTAAAGAGTCACTAGACGACGTGCAGCCTTTCTATCGTACCAAGGTGAAACTCAAAAAAGAGATTGTCACTATGGGCGTGGAAGGAATTGACCCTCAAAAAACCGTAGGGACTTATGTGAAACCTGCTGATTGGAACGAGTTGATTTCTGATCCTGAGGTGTTGCTCATTGATACTCGTAACGATTACGAAATTGAAATTGGTACTTTCGAAAACGCCGTGAATCCTAAAACGGACTCTTTTCGGGAGTTTCCCCAGTACGTAGCAGAGAACCTTGATCCTAAAAAGCACAAGAAAGTGGCCATGTTCTGCACTGGTGGTATTCGCTGTGAAAAATCCACTGCATTTATGAAAGAGCAGGGTTTTGACGAGGTGTACCACTTAGAAGGCGGTATCTTAAAATATTTGGAAGAAGTACCAGAGCAAAATACCATGTGGAAAGGGGACTGTTTTGTCTTTGATAACCGCGTAGCTGTTGATCACAAGTTGCAAAAAAGTCATTACGAAGCCTGTTATGCTTGCCGTCTACCTATTACCGAAGAAGATAAACAAACGCCAGAGTATGAACCTGGGGTGAGTTGTCCAAAGTGTTTTGGGAAACATTCTGAAGAGCAGATTGCACGTTTTCGCGAACGTGAGAAACAGGTTAATTTAGCCAAAGAGCGTAATGAAGAGCACGTAGGCTCTGAGGCAAGAAAGGCCACTAAGCTGCGTCGCCAACAGAAAGCTGCCGAGCGCAGAGAAAGACGCATAGCAGCAGGTAAGTCGGCATAGACAGAGACACTTATAACGCGTTAAACTGATGTTTGAATTAAATTAGTAAGTATTATAAGACTTAAATATGACCGACAAAACACCAATGGATGACAGCAAGATTGCTGAAATTCGTAAAGAGTTCGACTTTTTTGACCACGATAAAAATGGTCAGATTGATTTACCTGAGTTTATAGAACTTTTAACCATTCTTTCGCCAAAAACTAAGGCGAGCCACGTACAAGAAGGTTTCTCACTAATTGATGAGAACAACGATGGATTCATCGATTTCGAAGAATTCCTAGAGTGGTGGCAAGAAGCTTGGTGGGAATATTAATTCCAAAGATTGTTAAGCGTTTTAAAAGCCCCTTATGGGGCTTTTTCATTTTTGATAGCGATATTGTGGAGTAAGGATACAAATTCATGCATGTTGAAAAACATTTTCAATTGTCTGATCTTGAAAGGTTACAGGCTATTATTGCAAAAAATAGTTTTGGATTGTTCATCACAGCTGACTTAAATTCCACACATCTTCCCTTTGTTAGCGAGCTAGACGAAAATGGCAAACTCTGTTTATTTGCGCATATGGCGAAAGCCAACTCCCATTGGAAAACCATTGATAACAAACGAGGGTTAATTGTGTTTAGCGGACCTCATGCCTACATTTCACCAAATTGGTATGTGAAGAAACCCGCTGTTCCAACCTGGAATTATGTGGCCGTACATTGTTATGGTGATGTTCAACTGTTAAACGACAATGAGACAGCTGCAAGAATGAACCAACTGGTGTCTCACTATGAACCTGATTTGTTAAACGATCACAACACTATGCCCGATGATTTTCAGCAACGTCTGCGCCAAGGTGTTGTTGGTTTTAAACTGGAAGTCACTGAAATTCAGGGTAAAGAAAAATTAGGCCAACACCGCAGCCATGAAGATCAACAGGGTGTTTATTCAGGCCTAACAAATAGTGCAGATCCAATTGCCAAGCTTTTAGCTGAATATATGAAAGAGCACAATCTAGGTAATGGTGAAGCATAATCGTTAGCTTGAAATTGAGTGAGTATTCGAAAAATGACACCTGCAATTAACCTTGCTAAAAAACGCAAAATCCAATTTACCGTCCATCAATATCAACATGACTCGGATGCTAAATCTTATGGCTTAGAAGCGGCTGACAAGCTTGGCTTAGCCGAAGAACAGGTGTTTAAAACCTTGGTGGTGGAGTTTGACGGAACAGCCTTAGCTGTCGCCATCCTACCTGTTAATACCAGTCTAAGTATGAAGTTAATGGCCAAAGCACTAGGTGCTAAAAAAGTACATATGGCCGATAAAGCCGATGTAGAACGAGCCACCGGCTATGTGTTAGGTGGGGTAAGCCCCTTAGGTCAAAAGAAGCGCCTGAAAACCATTATAGATGACAGTGCAACAAAATTTCCTACCATATACGTGAGTGCAGGGCGTAGAGGCTTAGAAATCGAATTAGCGGCTAAAGATATTAGCAAATTACTCGATGGAAAATTTGCTGAGATTAGCCAGCAGTAACTCCTTTTTTGGGGTTACCGATGACTTTATTTTTCCTTAGGCTCATCAAAAGGTGGGATATTGCCGTGTTCCATCATCTTCACCTCTGCATCAGATAACACTAGTGTTGATGGTTCGTCTCCCATTGATGATTTTGCTACACCTCCCGTTACGCAAAGGGCGTAGTTATATTGTCGTACAGCATCCCCTTGAGGACCATGCCCAAACTCATAAGAAGTTGCGTCGCTTGCTACTTTTGGATCGCACGTTGTGCGCCTGCACCGTGCATACTTTTTTTACATGGACAGCCACATATCCTTTAACATGAACTCCTTTAACATGGACAGCCACAAACTAGACTAGAACTAGACTCTTAGGAAAATAGAATCAACTAAGCTTTAGTATGTTTAATTCAAGGAGTGAATGATGCCACTGGCACGGAAGCGACAAATCAACCTTTCCGATACCCCTTATTATCATTGTGTATCTCGCTGTGTTCGGCGCGCTTATTTGTGTGGAGAAGATAAACTAACAGGGAAAAGCTATGAGCATCGTCGTCAGTGGGTAGAGGACAGGTTGCTATTTTTAACCACCGTA